>NZ_RQEY01000018.1:0-300000 GCF_004770105.1 Leptospira andrefontaineae
TTGGATACTTGACCGATACTTAAAAATTCGTCCTTATCCACTACATTCTCCAAAATCTAAACTTAAAGTGAACTTTAAGTATGAATTTTATCCAAACAGCATTCTAAGCACAAACATTTTCGAATTTTTTCCGGAAAAATCATAAAAAAACTTATCCAGGCTCTTTACTTCAAGTTCACTTTAACTTGTAGAATATGCTTACCGAAATAAAGTAAGGGTGTTCTATAATGTTATTAGAAAAGATCAGCACCGGCTCTAGCCTCCGATTAGGAATTATACTAGCGAGTACCAGAAAAGGAAGATTCGGAGAAACTGTCGCAAAATGGTTCGAAGAGATCTCTAGACAAGATTACAGATTTGATACGGATTTAATCGATCTTTCTGAATTTTCTTTACCTTGGGACATGTCGAAGGATATGGACTCGGACCTTCCTTTATTCTCGGAAAGAATAGCAGAAGCGGATGCTTTTGTAGTAATTACACCGGAGTATAACCACGGATATCCTGCTTATTTAAAGTTGGCAATTGACTCACTTCATGAAGAGTGGAATGCAAAGCCTCTTGGATTTGTTTCCTATGGAGGAAGTTCCGGCGGTTTAAGAGCGGTAGAACAACTTCGCAATGTATTTGCAGAATTGAGGATGACTACCATTCGAGACTGTGTTAGTTTTCATTGGGCTCATGCCAGGTTCCATAACGGAAGACCTACAGAGGAATTTCGTTATGCATCTTCGGCTGAGAAATTATTGAATGAATTGTATTGGTGGGGAAACGTTTTGAAACAAGCTAGAATGAATTTCCCACAATCCGTTCTTAGGTCCTGATTTTAAGGAATAAATATGAAATTTACGTTTAGTAAATACCAAATCTTTGTAGTCGCCTTATTGGCATTTATCCAATTCACAGTGGTTCTTGATTTTATGATCTTATCTCCATTAGGAGTTCAGGTCATGGAGCAACTAAAAATATCCACAACCAAGTTTGGACTGGTAGTTTCTGCTTATGCATTTAGCGCAGGGATTTCCGGGATCTTGGCTGCCGGTTTTGCAGACAGATTCGATCGTAAAAAGATGCTTCTATTCTTTTATAGCGGTTTCGTTTTAGGAACTGTTCTTTGTGGGATCGCACCAAATTACGAATTTCTACTATTTGCAAGGATAGTAACCGGCCTTTTCGGTGGAGTAATCGCTTCTATCAGTTTCGCGATCATTGCGGATCTATTTCCTATGGAAGCCAGAGGAAGAGTGATGGGGCTTGTGATGACTGCATTTGCCGCTAGCCAAGTTTTCGGTCTTCCGATCGGTGTGTTCTTTTCCAACATTTGGGGATGGCAGTCTCCTTTCTGGATGATCGCTCTCATTAGTGGTCTTGTGGGAGTAGGGGCGTTATTTAAGTTGGAGCCGATCGTTTCTCATTTGGGTGAAAAAACGGAGAATAAAGCGATCAAACACTTGCTTGTAACTGCGGGAAATTCAAATTATCTTCCTGGATTTTTAGCTACAATGCTTCTCGCGACCGGTGGATATATGCTTATGCCTTTCGGTTCTGCATTCAGTGTTCATAATTTAGGAATTACTTTAGAAGATCTTCCTTTAGTTTATTTTGTGACTGGGGTTGTAAGTATGGCTGCCGGTCCTTTGATCGGTAGAGCGGCAGACAAATTCGGAAAATATCCTATATTCTTGATTTCTTCTCTAATTGCTTGCGGGATACTTTTTTATTACACCGCAATGGGGATTACTCCTCTTTGGTTTGTAATATTGATCAACTCTGCGTTATTCGTAGTGATTACTGGTAGAGTAATATCTGCCCAAGCATTAAATTCTGCGATGCCTGAACTGAGAGACCGAGGTGCCTATATGGCGATTAGTTCCTCTCTGCAGCAGTTATCCGGAGGGATTGCTTCTTATGCGGCGGGATTGATCGTGGTCCAAACTCCAAGCGGATATATCCAAGGTTATCCAAACCTGGGTTACGTTGTGATTGTGGCTATTTTGATCACTGTAGCGATCATGTATAAGGTAAATGAATACGTTTCCTCTAAACATCCTGCACCTGTAAAAAGTGCCGAAACTGAATTGGTCTCGGAAACTTAAAAGATTGCATTTAATTCCGGAATACTGATCCTTCTTACTTTATGAGCGACATAGAAGTAACCGTACTCAGTACTCCGGAAAATTATAAAACAATCCTTCGTAGCAAAAATCACGATGTCATTGCCGACGAATCAAAAGAAGATGGGGGAGGAGATCTGGGACCTTCTCCACATGAGTTCCTTCTTCTTTCCTTGGGAGCTTGTACAGATATCACTATCAGAATGTATGCTCAAAGAAAGAAGATGGATCTGAAGGAAGTGATCGTAGAACTGAACCTCACTAAAGGAACAGACCATACTGAGATCCAAAGAATTGTAAAATTAGAAGGGAATTTGAGCGAGCAGGAAAGAGAAAGACTTTTGCAGGTTGCAAATGCTTGTCCAGTCCACAAAACTCTGACCCATCCAATCCAGATAGAGACTAAACTGGGTTAAAATAAAATTTTTCCAAGCCTTCTTAAACCCTGTTTCCGGAAACGAAGGTGCGGAAAACCAGGTCCAATCAATCGAAAAGCCTTTCGATTCCATGAAATTTACCATCTCTAAACTTCTATACTTCTTCTTATTTTTAAACTTCTCATTTTTAATTTCCTGTCTTTCGTCCGTAAAAGATCCAAAAGACGAGTTTGTATATGTACAAAACATACAAGGCAAAACGGAAGAAGAATTAGAATTAAACGCGAAACGTAAAATTTTAGAGAATGGACTGGGGGAATTTGTCCAAGGAACTTCTCAAGTTATAAACGGCAAATTAAAGGAGACTATCGTAAATTCTTCCGTAGAAGGATTTGTATTAGAATATTCTAAAATTGGTCCCACTCGAAAATCGGCTAGCGGCCTTTTGGAAATAGATGCCAAAGGGAAAGTGAACCAAAAAGCAGTCCAAGATGCTTTGAAAGAAAGATACAAGGATTTGGGAAAACCTAAATTTTTAGTATTTATTGAAGAGAGAATATTCGGAAAACAAAATATAAGGGAGAAGGTTGGGATCACTGAAAACGAGATTATACGAGTTTTCTCGGATTTCGACTTTTTAGATAAGAAACAATTCTATCGTGTTCTTTTTAAAGAGGGAAAAAAGGACCTTGGTACTTTTTCGGAAAATTCCTTTGAAGATAAAATATTATCTTTGGCTTCCGAATCGGATGCTCAGATTTTGCTCGTGGGTCAAACAGAGGTCACTGATCTGGGAAGGATAGAAGATACGGGACTTCATTCTTACCAATCCGTTCTTAGATTCAAAATTTTCGACGTGAATACTGCTCGTATCATCGCAGCAGATAATTCTTCCGGGGTTTCTCCTCATATCAATCCGAATACAGGTATCCAAGAATCCATAAAAAGATCAGTGGAAAAAGCTTATCCTAAAATAAAAGAGCAGATCTCTGATAAATGGAAACCTGGGAATCTGATCCGTATCAAAATAGAAGGATTGAGTTACGATGATTATATAGATAAGGATGTGCAAGGGATTATACGAACCATCCAAGGAGTCAATCGTGTGTCTGAAACTTCCGGTTCTGATCCGAATAAAGGAATTGTTTTAGAAATAGAAGCGTTATATAACGGCGGAGCTCTATATCAAAAATTAAGGGAAAGGAAAGAAGATTTCGGTCTGGAATTTTCGGGGAAAGAGATAAAGTCCACTTATATCCATTTATTCTTTAAAAAATAGGAATATTCTCCAATATTTATATCAATACTACTTTTGATCTAATGTATTACTATTTTATTTTTCTGCGTTGTTAGGTGAAAAAACGGATTGAAAGATAAAATTTTTAATTAGATAATCGCGGGGTGCAAGGCTTTTCGAATATCGACCAAGAGCCGAGTTACGGTTCCTTCTCTGAACCTTTTCCTCGCGAATCCGAAGGATTTTCTGCGGAAGATCCTATTGATAGATCCAATCAAGAAGACCAAAACACAAAAGACGAACTCTTAAAAAAGATATCGGTTTTAAATCTTCTGCAACAGGTGGCTACTGCTGCAAACGAAGCAAATGATGTGGAATCAGTGCTTCAATTTTCTGTAGATAGGATCTGTGTGATTGCAGATTGGAAATTAGGTCTCGTATGTTTAGTATTAGAAGAATCTGAAAGACCAGAATATTCTTCCATCTCCTTCTCAAGGGAAGAAAAATTCCTAAAAGAGTTTAGGAATTTATTAAGAACCAAATCCAAAAAACAAGAATCTATTCTTACTGAAAAAGTTAGGAGCGTTAGGAAACCGATACTACTCGAGAATTATCCTTCTTATTTAAAAGGAGATATAAAAGAACTTTCGTTGAAAGCAGGTATCAAAGAAGCGATTGGAATTCCAATTTTAGTAAAAGAAAACCTAGTTGGCGTTTTGGAATTTTATTCCGGAAATGAATCTACTGACCCTTCTTTTTTCGAAGCCGTTTCTCATATTAGCTCTCAGATAGGTAGGGTATTTGAAAGAAGGGAGGCGGAAAATCATCTCAAAACCTCCGGAGAACAATTAAGAGCATTATCTGCAAGATTACAGGAGGTCCGAGAGGAAGAAAGACTCTTGATTGCGAGAGAGGTCCACGATGAGTTAGGGCAATTATTAACTGTTCTTAAAATAGATCTTACATTATTAAAAAATAATTTTCAAAAATCAAAAGTTTCCGATTCAAAATTAGTATCCGAACTTCTATCCATGATCAAGGTTGCCGACTCAGGAATTGAATCTGTACAGAGGATCGCCACAGAGCTTAGACCCTTGATTTTAGAGGATTTGGGGCTTTTGGAAGGAATAGAATGGTATGCTAAAGATTTCGAGAAAAGATCGGGAATTCGCTGCGAAATCAAGATCCCTGCAGGAATTCTACCTTTAGAAAAAGACCCATCTATCGCATTATTCCGCATTTTCCAAGAAGCATTGACTAACGCAGCAAGGCACTCCAAGGCAAGTTTTATCCAGGTTTCCTGCTTGGAAGAAGGCAGATTTCTCATTCTAAAGATCCAAGACAATGGACTAGGAATTGATCCTAAAAAAATAGCCCAATCCAAATCTCTCGGATTGATCGGAATGAGAGAAAGAGCAGTCGTGCTTGGTGGAGAAGTTTCCATCACAGGCGAATTAGAAAAAGGCACAAGTGTGATCGTAAAAATACCAATCTCAAATCAAAATAAGGAGGATTTCTTATGATTTCCACATTGATTGCTGATGATCATTTATTGATCCGAGAAGGTTTAAGGAAGATCTTATCGGAAGAGGAGGATATAGAGATCGTTTACGAGGCGGAAAACGGACAACAGGTTTTGGATTATCTTGCAAGTCAATCCGTGCAAGTGCTGATCCTGGATATCAATATGCCTTTGATGAGTGGTTTGGATATATTAAAATATGTTCATAAACTTTCTCCTGATACACGGGTTCTGATCTTAAGTATGTATCCGGAAGATAGATTTGCAGTGCGTGCTTTGAAAGCTGGGGCATCCGGTTATATCACTAAGGCAAGTGCCGGAGATGAACTTATCTCCGCAGTTCGTAAGGTGATAGAAGGTGCTAGATATATTAGTCCGGAAGCAACTGAGATGTTAGTAAGAGAACTTTCTAAACCAACGGATAGGCTTCCTCATGAAACTCTTTCGGAAAGGGAATTTCAGATACTTATGCTTTTGGTGAAAGGTAAGAATGTTCGATCTATTTCCGAAGACCTTGGTTTAAGTGTGAATACAGTAAACACATATAGAGCTAGGATTTTTGAGAAGATGAGTTTGAAGTCCACACAAGAACTTGTTCGTTACGCTTACGATCATAAACTTTTGGAATAATTTACAAGATTAGGAGCAACTTGTTTTTGTAATATTTGTAAGTCTCTGTCACATTTCTTGTGACAGAAAAATTCTTCGTTTAACTTAGTCCGTACGATCTATTTATGAAATAATTTTTGTTGTTATTCCCTGTATTTTACGTCATCATTCTCCTTTGTGCTCATTAACCTTTTATTATAGGTTTAGGTCCTACCATGAAGAATGCCCCAACAATAGATCCCAAACAAGATAAAGATTCTATCAATCCAAAACAATTATTGGAAGTTCTTACTTCGTTTAAGCGAGGGGACTTCTCTAAACGAATGCCTTTGGACCAAGTAGGGATCGCAGGTAAGATCTCAGACTTAATAAACGATATCATGGACCAAAACGATAGAATGGTCAAAGAGTTTGAAAGGATCAGTAATGAAGTTGGACAAGAAGGAAAAATTTCTCAAAGGGTGAGCGGGATTTCTTCTACGGGTTCTTGGGGAACTTGTATGAATTCTATCAACTCTCTCATTGGAAATTTGGTACAGCCAAATACGGAAGTGATGAGGGTGATCGGTGCAGTGGCAGGCGGGGACCTTTCTCAAAATATGTCTTTGGAAATAGAGGGAAGACCTCTTAAAGGAGAATTTTTTAGAACTGCAAAGATCGTAAACATCATGGTGGACCAGTTGAACTCATTCGCTTCGGAGGTGACCCGGGTTGCAAAAGAGGTAGGAACAGAAGGAAAGCTTGGTGGTCAAGCGGACGTTCGAGGAGTAGCAGGAACCTGGAAAGACTTAACGGATAGTGTGAACTCCATGGCGTCTAACTTAACCGGTCAGGTGCGTGATATTGCGGAAGTTACCAAAGCGGTTGCGACAGGTGACTTGTCCAAGAAGATCACAGTGGACGTTAAAGGAGAGATCCTTGAACTTAAAAACACAATCAACACGATGGTGGACCAGTTAAACTCATTCGCTTCCGAGGTAACCAGGGTTGCTCGAGAAGTGGGAACAGAAGGTAAGCTTGGTGGTCAAGCAGACGTTCGAGGAGTTGCAGGAACTTGGAAAGACTTAACGGATAGTGTGAACTCGATGGCCTCCAACCTTACAGGCCAGGTTCGTAATATTGCCGAAGTTACTACAGCGGTAGCTCGAGGTGACTTATCTAAGAAGATCACAGTGGATGTTAAGGGAGAGATCATAGAAATTAAAAAAACAATAAACACGATGGTGGACCAGTTAAACTCATTCGCTTCCGAGGTAACGAGGGTTGCTCGAGAAGTGGGAACTGAAGGAGAGCTTGGTGGTCAAGCAGACGTTCGAGGAGTAGCCGGAACCTGGAAAGACTTAACGGATAGTGTGAACTCGATGGCCTCCAACCTTACAGGCCAGGTTCGTAATATTGCCGAAGTTACTACAGCGGTAGCTCGTGGTGACTTATCTAAGAAGATCACAGTGGATGTTAAGGGAGAGATCTTAGAATTAAAAGATACCATTAACACGATGGTGGACCAGTTAAACTCATTCGCTTCCGAGGTAACCAGGGTTGCCCGAGAGGTAGGAACTGAAGGAGCATTAGGTGGTCAGGCAGATGTGCAGGGTGTTGCGGGGACTTGGAAAGACTTAACAGATAGTGTGAACTCGATGGCTTCCAACCTTACAGGTCAGGTTCGTAATATTGCCGAAGTTACTACAGCAGTTGCTCGAGGCGACTTATCCAAGAAGATCACAGTGGATGTTAAGGGAGAGATCCTAGAACTAAAGGATACCATTAACACGATGGTGGACCAGTTGAACTCATTCGCTTCCGAGGTAACGAGGGTTGCTCGAGAAGTGGGAACGGAAGGAAAACTTGGTGGTCAGGCGGATGTGCAGGGTGTAGCGGGAACTTGGAAAGACTTAACGGATAGTGTGAACTCGATGGCTTCCAACCTTACAGGTCAGGTTCGTAATATTGCCGAAGTTACTACAGCGGTTGCAACAGGTGACTTATCCAAGAAGATCACAGTGGATGTTAAGGGAGAGATCTTAGAGTTAAAAGATACCATTAACACGATGGTGGACCAGTTGAACTCATTCGCTTCCGAGGTAACCAGGGTTGCTCGAGAAGTGGGAACAGAAGGTAAACTTGGTGGTCAAGCAAACGTTCGAGGAGTAGCGGGGACTTGGAAGGACTTAACAGATAGTGTGAACTCCATGGCTTCCAACCTTACGGGTCAGGTTCGTAATATTGCCGAAGTTACTACAGCGGTTGCAACAGGTGACTTATCCAAGAAGATCACAGTGGATGTTAAGGGAGAGATCCTAGAACTTAAAAACACAATCAACACGATGGTGGATCAGCTGAACTCATTCGCTTCGGAGGTGACCCGGGTTGCAAGAGAGGTGGGTGCAGAAGGTAAACTGGGTGGACAGGCTGACGTTCGAGGAGTTGCAGGAACCTGGAAGGACTTAACGGATAGTGTGAACTTCATGGCCGGTAACTTAACCGGTCAGGTGCGTGATATTGCAGAAGTTACCAAGGCGGTTGCGACAGGTGACTTGTCCAAGAAAATCACAGTGGATGTTAAGGGAGAGATCCTAGAACTCAAAAACACAATCAACACGATGGTGGATCAGTTGAACTCATTCGCTTCCGAGGTGACCCGGGTTGCAAAAGAGGTAGGAACGGAAGGTAAACTGGGTGGACAGGCAGACGTTCGAGGAGTTGCAGGAACCTGGAAAGACTTAACGGATAGTGTGAACTCGATGGCCTCCAACCTTACAGGCCAGGTTCGTAATATTGCAGAAGTTACTACAGCGGTAGCTCGAGGTGACTTATCCAAGAAGATCACAGTGGATGTTAAGGGAGAGATCTTAGAGCTCAAGGATACCATTAACACGATGGTGGACCAGTTAAACTCATTCGCTTCCGAGGTAACGAGGGTTGCCCGAGAGGTGGGAACGGAAGGAGAGCTTGGTGGTCAGGCAGATGTTCGAGGAGTAGCGGGGACTTGGAAAGACTTAACAGACAGTGTGAACTCGATGGCTTCCAACCTTACAGGCCAGGTTCGTAATATTGCCGAAGTTACTACAGCGGTAGCTCGAGGTGACTTATCCAAGAAGATCACAGTGGATGTTAAGGGAGAGATCTTAGAATTAAAAGATACTATTAACACGATGGTGGACCAGTTGAACTCATTCGCTTCCGAGGTAACGAGGGTTGCAAGAGAGGTAGGTACAGAAGGTAAACTGGGTGGTCAGGCAAATGTGCAAGGGGTCGCAGGTATCTGGAAAGACTTAACAGATAGTGTGAACTTTATGGCAAATAATCTCACCACTCAGGTAAGGGGTATCGCTAAGGTCGTAACCTCGGTTGCGAATGGAGACTTAAAGAAAAAGTTATATTTAGAAGCAAAAGGAGAGATCGCAGAACTCTCGGATACGATCAACGATATGATAGATACCTTAGGACTTTTCGGAGACCAGGTAACTACAGTTGCAAAAGAAGTAGGTATCGAAGGAAGATTAGGAGGCCAAGCAAGTGTGCCTGGTGCTGCCGGTCTTTGGAGAAACCTTACGGATAACGTGAACCAGCTTGCTTCCAACTTGACTACTCAGGTAAGGGCGATTGCAGAAGTGGCAACTGGTGTGACCAAGGGAGATCTATCTCGAACAGTTACTATCCAGGCTGCAGGTGAGGTGGCTGCCTTATCCGATAACATCAACGAAATGATCCGAAACTTGAGAGAGACTACTCGGATCAACACGGAGCAAGACTGGTTAAAAACAAACCTTGCGAAATTCACAAGACTATTACAGGGGCAAAGGAATTTAGTTAACGTAAGTAAACTTATATTATCCGAACTTGCACCGCTTGTTTCCGCACAACATGGAGCATTCTTCATAACGGAAAACGTAGAAGAAGGCCCATTACTTAAACTACTTGTAAGTTATGCTTACCAAGAAAGGAAAAATGTATCCAATCGTTTCTACCCGGGAGAAGGTCTGATAGGCCAATGTTTCCTGGAAAAAGAAAGGATACTTGTTACTCAAGTCCCTTCCAGTTATATCATGATCAATTCGGCTTTGGGAGAAGCTCCTCCTATAAATATAGTCGTCTTACCAGTGTTATTCGAAGGAGAAGTTAAAGCGGTAATTGAACTTGCTTCCTTCTCCAATTTCACTCCGATCCATTTGAACTTCTTGGATCAGTTGACTGAAAGTATCGGGATCGTATTGAACACGATTGCGGCAGGTATGAGAACGGAAGAACTTCTGATCCAATCCCAAACTCTGACAGAAGAGTTACAAGGACGACAAGAAGAATTGACCAATACAAACCAACGATTGGAAGAACAAGCCAAATCCTTGAAGGCTTCCGAGGATATGCTCAAGGACCAAAGGGAGGAGTTGCAGGAAAAGAACGAAGAGTTGGAAGAAAAAGCAAGATTACTCGCCAAAAAGAACAGCGAGGTGGAAAGGAAGAACAGAGAGGTAGAACAGGCAAGACATTCATTGGAAGAAAAAGCTCGCCAGCTCGCTCTCACTTCCAGATACAAATCTGAGTTCTTAGCAAACATGTCCCACGAGTTAAGAACTCCTTTGAACAATATGCTGATCCTCTCTCGTTTATTGTATGATAACGAAAGTAAAAATTTATCTGAAAAACAAACTGAATATGCAAAAACAATCCATAGTTCCGGAAATGATCTATTGCAGTTGATCAATGATATATTAGATCTTTCTAAAATTGAATCCGGTAAGATGAGTGTGGATCTGGATTCGGTTTCTATAGAAGAGTTAGGAGGATATTTGGATCGTTCCTTTAGGGAGACTGCAAGGAATAAGGATCTAAAATTCCAAGTAGAAATAGATTCCGAACTTCCTTCCAGGATCACTACCGACTTGCAGAGATTGCAGCAGATCCTCCAAAACCTTCTATCAAACGCATTCAAATTTACTCATAAAGGTGGAGTAAAATTGAGAATAGAATCATCCCCCGGCGGCTGGAGTAAGGATCATAAGATCCTAAGCCAAGCGGGAGGTGTGATCGCATTCTCTGTGATAGACACAGGTATTGGAATTTCTTCAGAGAAGCAGGGACTGATCTTTGAAGCATTCCGACAAGCTGACGGTAGTACAAGTAGGAAATACGGAGGAACAGGTCTCGGACTTTCCATTAGTAAAGAGATTACTCGTATCTTAGGTGGAGAGTTGAAACTTGAAAGTGAACCGGAAGTAGGAAGTAAGTTCACCTTATACCTTCCATTAGATTATATCCAGGTGGAAGAAAATCCAATCGAACCTGATTCAATCAAATGGTCTGAAAATCCGGACAATGATTATTCCGGTTCGAGTGATTCCTATGTAAGAAGTAAGATCAAAGCAACTCGAAGAGTTCTGGAAGATGAAACTCAAAACGAATCCAAAGAAAAGGTTTTGATCATAGAAGAAGATGAGACATTCGCGAAATCACTCTTAGAGATCGCTAAAAGTAACGGTTTTAAAGGAACGGTTGCGTTGGATGGAAAAAGTGGGATCTCTGCATTACAGGAATCCTCTTTTAATGCTGTCTTGTTGGACGTCCAACTCTCGGATATGGATGGAAGTTTGATCCTGAATTGGCTGAAACGAAATCCTAAGCTTAGACAACTTCCGGTTCATGTTCTTTCTGGAGAGAATGATTGGAGAAGAAGTTTGGAAATAGGAGCGATCTCTCATTTAAGAAAGCCTGTAGGAATAGAATCCTTAAACGAGGCATTCGAGAAGATCAAAACCTATCTGCATAAAACGGACAAAACACTTTATGTTTGTGGAATAGAGAAAGAACACTCCGAATTCCTAAAGGACAAACTTACTAGTAAGGATCTGATATTCAAGAGTTTAGAGTCTGGCCAGGAACTTTTGGAAATTCTGCAAAAAGAGATCCCTGATTGTATTTTGATAGGGAACGAATTTAAGGATATGTCAGCTTCAGACCTGGTTTCCAGGATATCACTATTGGATCCTGAAAGGACATTGATACTTTTTTATTCTGATGAGCAGAATGGACCGGAAAGTTTTCAGAAACTTCTGTCCTTTAATGGTTCGAATATTCTGAAATTTGTAAATTCTCGTGCGACTTCTTTGGAAGAGATCAAGATCCATTTACACGAACCGGAATCTAACTCTAAGTCTGGCGATGCTTATTCATTAGAAGGTCATAAGGTCCTGATCGTGGATGACGATGTAAGGAATATATTTGCATTAACGAGTATGTTGGAATTACATAAAATGCAAATTCATTATGCGGAGAGTGCGTTAGACGGAATTAAAATTTTGGAAAAAAATCAAGACATAGAGATCGTTCTCATGGATGTCATGATGCCTGATATGGACGGATACGAGGCAATGAAAGTGATCCGGTCTAAAGCTGAATTTGTAAATCTCCCTATTTTAGCGCTTACGGCAAAAGCGATGAAAGGAGATCGGGAAAAATGTATAGAAGCCGGCGCAACTGAATATATAACAAAGCCGGTTAGTGTGGACCATTTGCTTTCTCTTCTTAGGGTGTTGTTGTGCAGGTAGAAGATATGGAACAACCAATGAAAGTGAGTATCTTGCTAGTAGATGACCATGCAGATAATCTGCAGGTGATGGAGCATATTCTCAGAAGTCCTGAGTTGAACTTGATCAAAGCGGGTTCTGGAGAAGAAGCATTGAAGGCGCTTCTGGATGAACCGGACGAAGTTGCTTTGATCTTCATGGATGTAAGAATGCCCGGAATGGATGGCTTCGAAGCTGCAGCATTGATCCGCCAAAGGGAAAAATGTGCGAAAATACCGATCATCTTTCTCACTGCTTATGCAAATAACGAAACCGGAATGTTCAAAGGATATTCTTTGGGGGCAGTGGACTTCTTGGTGAAACCTACTGCACCTGAGATACTTAGATCTAAGGCTTCGGTGTTCGTCGAACTACATAAGAAAAACAAAATATTAAGGATCCAAGAGGAACTTCTTCGGCAAAGTCATGACGAATTGGAGATACGTGTAGAAGAAAGGACTTTCGAACTGCATAGAGTTAATAACGAATTGATGACTGAAATTGCAGAAAGGAAAAGAGCGGAAGAAGCATTAACCGCTTCCTTAAAAGAAAAGGAAGTCTTGCTTAGGGAAATTCATCATAGGGTTAAGAATAATCTCCAGATCGTTTCCAGTATCCTTAGTCTGCAAGGTAACTATATAACTGATCGTAAGTCCTTGGAAATGTTCCAAGATTGTCAGTCAAGGATCAAGTCTATAGCTCTCATTCATGAGTTGTTATACCAAAATGAAGATCTGGCTCATACCGATTTTCAGGAATACCTTAACAGTTTGGTTACCAACCTTCTAAGGACCTATAGGGTAAATTCAAGGATCAAGTTCGAAATACATGCGGAATCAGTTCATCTAACACTCGATACAGCAATTCATTGTGGCTTGATTGTGACTGAGCTTGTCACAAATTCATTGAAATACGGATTTAGGGATAGGGATGAGGGGACGATCCAAATTTCCATTACAGCTAAATATGAAGAGTATTCTTTGACTGTGGAAGATGATGGGGTAGGCTTTCCGGAAGAAATTGACTATCGACAAACTGATTCTTTGGGTTTACAATTAGTTAATACTTTGACCCAGCAAATAGACGGAAGTTTGATCTTGGATCGGAGCAAGGGGACTAAGTTCACCTTAGTCTTTCGAGAAAGGAGCAAAGTCCGAAAATGATCTCCAGCGAAGCAAAAATATTGATCGTAGAAGATGAGAGTATCGTAGCCAAAGATATACTTAGCAAATTGTCCGATCTAGGTTATGATTTTGTAAGTATCGCTTCTACAGGGAATGAAGCATTAAAAAAAGTTTATTTAGACAAACCGGACCTTCTGCTCATGGATATTATGTTGTCCAGAGGGAATTACGATGGAATAGAAACAGTCCAGGAAATTTTGGATAAGATGGATCTGCCGGTGATCTACCTTACTGCTTATGCGGACGAATCTACTCTTGTTCGTAGTAAACCTACGAGGCCATACGGTTATCTTCTTAAACCTTTTCAGACGAGGGAATTGCAGATAGCGATAGAGATTGCTCTGAACAAACACGGGATAGATAAGAAAAGAAAAAGAGAAAGAAGGAATATGTCAGCCATACTACATGGAGTAAAAGACCTGATCAAACCTTCTTCAGAAGGCGCGGAGGTATGACCCGGAAATATTTATAATAATATTTGAATTTAATAAATTTTGAATATTTCGGAGAAGAAATGAAAGACACAAGGATTTTGATCGTAGAAGACGAAGGGCTTGTTGCCCAGGATATCCGTCATAGACTGATAAGGATGGGGTATCCGGAACCTAGTATTGCAAATACAGGCGAGACCGCGGTCAAACAGGCAATTGCGCTCCAGCCTGATCTGATCCTGATCGATATTGTCCTTGCGAACGGATATTTGGATGGTATCGATGCTGCCAAAAGGATCCGAAAGTTTTTAGATGTTCCAATCGTATACATTACTGCTTCTTCCGATTCACAAACACTGACTAGAGCTAAATTAACGGAACCGAATGCGTATATTCTTAAACCTTTTCAAACGAGAGAACTTCAGATAGTCATCGAATTGATCCTTTATAAACATGAAGTTGAGAAGGAACTAATGGAGAAGGCGAGGCTAGTCTCTACGGAGCTTCGTAATATGCAAGAGGGGGTTATCGCTTTTGACTCCAAAGGGCAGATCTCTTTTATGAACTTATCTGCGGAGAAGCTCACTGGTTGGTTGGAATCTGATGCGATCGGAAAACTACTTGGTGATGTATTGAGTATGAAAAATCTTCCGGATATGGAAAGTTTTGAATTAGAGGATCATCTTGCAGAAAAAATCCCTTTGGAGACAGTCCCTTCCCATGGACTATTACTTTCTAAAAACGGACTTAGTACTGAAGTATTTACATTCATTAAATCAGTTCCTAAAAATAAGGAAGTGGACGTAGATCGTATCTTGGTAATACGAGACTACGTCAAAAAGTAGATCCTTAAAAAGAGGCCCTCACTGAAAGTCGTATCGATCTAGGCTGAGCAGGATGGGTATGAATATCATTATATCCTCCTTCGTTCGGGCCGACCGCTTCGTTCTTTAATCTGGAAGCATAATAATAATCGATATCGCTTACATGAGCATTCAATAAATTAAATACTTCAAAAACGATACTTAAGTCCTCTCCGAAATTCCTTCCGAACTGAAAATTTACCGTAGTTGTTGCCGGAGAACGAACAGAATTATCCTCGATCAAAGAGCGATTCCCGAAATATCTCACCCGGAGAGATCCGAAAAACCCATCAGGATTTTTTAACGTGATTCCCGATGCTAATGTATTACGGATAGATCCTGGAATATAATTCCCGGATGGATCATCATCTCTGAATCTGGATCTGGAAGTTGCAAAGTCCGCATCTATCATCAGCCAAGAATTATAAGAATAATAATTTGCCCATTCGAATCCCTTTCTTGTGCTGGGTCTACTTGCTTCGGTCGTTCCGTTGTCCCCTACGAAAAGAAGTTCTGAATTCATATCCAATTGCCAAACGGAGAATGTGGACTGCCAACCAGATATTGGTTCAGTTCTGAGCCCAACTTCTCCTCCTCTTGTTTGGACGAGAGGAACAGCGGGGTCAACCTTCTGGATTACTCCTCTTGCATCGTTACTATGGAATCCGTATCCTCCGCTTATATAAAATTCCGTTTTGCACCAAGGCCCTATGATAATACTTCCTTTGGGACTATAGATCCTTGCATTTCTTTCGGATCTTTCTTTGGTTCCCCAATCGTCTACGTTAAATTTATAATAATCTCCTCTAAGCCCTAGTACTGTCCTGAATTTTTTGGACCACTGTATCTTGTTTTCATAATACAGCCCTGAACTTAGCTGTATAATTCCGTCTTCTCTAACCGTTTCTAACCTAGCTCTTTTTTCAGTATGAAATAGACCGTTCTGGATATAATCCCTCCTAATTTGGAGTCCGATCGTATTTTCCATATGAATTCCCCAAAATTCACTGATATCCTTATAACTGGACTTGCTTCCAGCGATCGTTCTTCTATCTGCTTGTTCGTGCTGGTCTCCTCTTACTGGATCATCCAAATAATAAGTGAAGTTGGAGAATAATCGTAAATCGTAATATATTCCGTAAAATTGAGTTTTTGCCTCGTATCCTTTTTCCAGACGATGAGCTTCGAAATTAACACTTGCCCTATTTGACCATCCGCCATCGTTATGATCCACACTTTCGAATCTACTCAAACCCGAATCAGGAGCTAACCATGAATCTCCCATTCTAAGAGCTCTTTTAGGCGCCTGTCCTGTGGAATGCCAGCTCCCTTTATAGCCCATAAGACTGATACTAAATCCTTTTTGTTTATCTCCTACCGAATAACTTGTTACACCATTCACTCTTCTGAAATTGTCAGAAATTGTCCAAGGGCCGTCATTATGAGAAGCCTCGAATGCGTATAAAAGATCTCCAGGTCCGACTTTATGAGATTTTGCGATTAGTGTCCGCGCGTAACCTAAGGTTCCACCTTCCACATTGGCTATACCTTTTGTTAAACTTTTAAAATAAGAAATATTGAATGCACCAGCTGAAGCAAAATCTCCTTGGTCTGCGTAATACACTCCTTTTTTGTATTGCATTTGTTCCACAAGTTCTGGAATAAGAAAGTTTAGGTCCGTGTAACCCTGTCCATGAGCATGACTAACGTTATTGACGGGCATTCCTTCCACATTGGAGGCAAGATCGGTTCCGTGATCCAAATTGAAACCTCTTAGGAAGAACTGGTTTGCTTTGCCTCCACCGCTATGTTGGGTTACAATCACTCCTGGGA
Organism: Leptospira andrefontaineae; assembly: GCF_004770105.1. Lineage (NCBI taxonomy): Bacteria > Pseudomonadati > Spirochaetota > Leptospiria > Leptospirales > Leptospiraceae > Leptospira > Leptospira andrefontaineae. The sequence continues at coordinate 16,731 of NZ_RQEY01000018.1, forward strand.
TTAGCTCCGCAACTTCTCCCTGCCTCATAATAGGTCTTGTTTTAATTTGATCGGAACCTACCACACCTTCACTTGCAGAGGAAGCGATCCCTATTAAGTTGGATCTTCTGTCTCTGATCACGATTGCATCCGGTTTGTATTCAGAGATCTTTTTCTTAAGCTCTAATTTTTCTGTTTCCGTTCTTTCTTTTCCGTTAGTCGGCTTTGTTTCCTGATCCTGAGAAAGGATAGGGGAGAAGACCGCGCATATAAAGTACGGTATGGATATGCCTATAACAGCAATCCGAAGAATGTTTTGCCTCATTTTTTCGTCCGTTTTCTTTGGAAAACTTCCGAAACAAAGATAAGCTAACGAATGTTAGTCTAATTTATGTCAAAATGCGAATATATAAATATTCTAATGTACAAAATTAGGAATTTACCCTGGTTTGCGGGAGCCCCGATTTTTAACTTCCGGGGCCCTTCGCGAATGCACGGACGTGCTTGGCGAGAATGCTAACATACCTAACCTCGAGGTTTTAGTCTGCAGGGAGATCTGGCTTGCAGAATAATAACAGAAAGTAATACTTTCTGATCTATTCCGATCACAGTTGCGGGTCAGCGTGGGAGTTACACCCAACTTCATCCTGAAAGTTAAGTCGATCTTTTGGATCGTCTCGTTTTATTCAATGAAAAAAGTTTTAGCATCTTCAAAAAAGGTCGTTCTAATTTATCTTATTTATGAATAAATTTTTTCCGGAACCTCTAACGAAATAGTTAATTCCAATACTTCACAATTTCCAAGTTTAGAATGGGGAAATTCCTGTAATGAAAAGTGTGTATAAAATCTAGAAAGAACGAATCCGTGGCTGCAAATTGCAATTTTCCTTCTTCTTGATATTTTCAATAAACTTAATATAGTTTGGACAACCCTTAATTCTGCTTCAGATTTACTTTCTCCTCCCGGAAATCGGAACTGGTCATTCATTCGATCTGAACTTTTCCAGGCAAAATAGGATTTTTCTCCAAATTTATTAGAAAGTTCCGATTCTAGGATTCCTTGGGCTTCTCCTAAATGTATCTCTCTCAGTCCGGGATGATATATGATCTCTAATCCTAAACTTTGAGAAATCTGTTCTGAAGTTTGTTTTGCTCTTTTTAAGTCGCTGCTAAAGATAAGTTCTATTCCTGAATTCTTCAATTGATCCGCTAATTGTAAGGCTTGTCCTTTGCCATATTCGGAGAGAGGCGTGTCGGTTTGTCCTTGTAACCTTCTTTCTTTATTCCATTCCGTTTCTCCGTGCCTGATTAGAAAAAGTTGATATTCTTCTTTTTTCATAAAATAAGTTTAAGATTGGAAGAAGTTCCTATATAGTAAATAGGCCGCTTGTACTAATCCCAAAAACAAAATAGAAGAAAGGATGGAGGTTAAGAATATGATCCTATTTGCATCTAAGATCAGATTTGGGACTAATTTTCGATCAGGATCTCCCAATTTTGGTTTTTCGCTTGGAATTCCCGAGTAATAGTTTCTTCCACCTAATTGTATTTTTAAAGCTCCGGCTAAGGCTGCCTCACAAAGGCCTGAATTAGGGCTTGGATGCTTTTTTCCGTCTCGGATCAGTATTTTAAAGGATCTTAATGGATGAAAACCTAAAATAGCGGAAGAAATACAAAGTATAGGAGCCGTTAGTCTTGCAGGAATATAATTTGCAAGATCATCCATTCTGGCTGAAGCCCAGCCGAATTTTAGATATGTATTATTCTTATAACCGAAGAGCGAATCTAAAGTGTTGATGGAACGATAGAGCATTGCAAAAGCCGGTCCACCGAGAGCTGCGAAAAATAGAGGAGCAGTGATCCCATCCACCAAACTTTCTCCCACACTTTCCAGGCCAGCCCTGACAATCTCAGGTTCTTCTAAATTTACTGTATCCCTTCCTACAATTCGACCTACCATAGTCCTTGCTTTCGCTATATCGTTTTCTTGAAGTGCAGAATATACGTCCTTACTATGATCCAAAAGATCTTTTAAGGCGATGCTTGTATAGATGATAAATGCAGAGACCAGTTCTCCTAAAAATGGATGAAGGTGACGAAAAATTTCTATAATAAGCCAGGGAAATATAGAGGAAAGTGAATATACGGAAAGAGCTGTTATGATTCCAGCAAATCTTTCGGAAGATATATACTTTCTTGTCAGCTTCTCCATATACCTTGCAAATTTTCCGATGAATCTAACTGGATGAGGAAAACCTTGGGGATCTCCAAAACCAAGGTCCAGAAGTAGAGAAGCGGGAAGGATCCAGAAAGAATTCATCTTAGTCCTAGGATCTTGTAAATTTCAGTCATGTTCACTGAGTTCCTAACTTCGTTCGCTAGACGGTCTAGATTGGTCTCCAATTCATACCTTGCTTGGACTTTCCCCAATGGGCTCATTCCTTTTCTCATTCTGATCTTATCTAAGAAGGACCTTCTGAACTCATCTTCATCAAACACTCCATGCAGGTATGTTCCCCAAACTTTTTCTGAATCTCCTTGGTGGCCTAAACTTTCTCCGGAGATATCTTGGAATATGGATTTTGCTGATATCTCTTTTGTATTTCCGTGATGTATTTCGTAACCCGATACTTTTTTTCCGGAGAGAAGATGTGTTCCTTCCGTCTGTTTGAGCAATTTTTCTTTTTCTAATACGGTTTTGACTCCGATCAGATTTAAACCTATTGCGGATCCTAAATCGCTTTCTATTTGGAATGGATCGTGGACGGATTCCCCCAGCATCTGGTAGCCTCCGCAGATCCCGATAATTTCGGTTTTTCCTTCTTTATGAAAATCTAAAATAGTTTCTGAAATCCCCGATTCTTTCAAATAGTTTAGATCAGTGATTACGTTTTTACTTCCCGGTAAGATTATAATATCCGGATTTCCAATTTCTTCTTTTCTTTGAGCAATTCTCACTCTTACATCCGGTTCTATCCTCAGTGAATCCAGATCCGTATGATTGGAGATCCTAGGTGTATCTATTAATACAATATCTATCCGGTTTCCTAAAGGAGAATTATCGCTTAAACTTCCGGATTTGAACTCTAGTGAATCTTCTTCAGGCAATCGTAGATCATTTAAGAATGGAACAATTCCAAATACATTCTTGCTAGTAGTTTCTTCCAAATATCGGATACCTGGATCGAGTAGACTTTTTATTCCTCTGAATCTGTTTATTAGAAAACCCGAAACTAATTTTCTTTCCCATTCTGACATCGTTTCCATGGCGCCAACAAAAGATCCGAAAACCCCTCCATGATCTATATTGCCGACTAATAACACTTTTGCCTTCGCGTATTCCGCCATTCTCATGTTTACAATGTCTTTGTCTTTTAGGTTGACTTCTGAAACTCCTCCGGCTCCTTCTAAAACTACCATATCGAATTCTTCAGAAAGTGAATTGTATGATTTTTTTACCTCATCGAAAGCGCTTAATTTGAATTTCATATAGTCCCTGAAATCCATTGCCTCTACCGGTTTTCCATTCAGTATGACTTGGGAATCTTTTTCGCTGGATGGTTTGAGAAGGATAGGGTTCATTCTGTAATCGGCTCTGATCTTGCATGCCTGAGCTTGTAATGCTTGTGCTCTGCCGATCTCTGCACCTTCATACGTTACAAAGGAGTTTAATGCCATATTTTGGGATTTGAAAGGTGCAATTTTGAAACCGTCTTGTGTAAATATCCTGCAGAATGCAGTTGCTAATATACTTTTACCCACATTAGAAGCGGTGCCTTGAAGCATGAGTGCAGGTTTTTCTTTTTTTATTTTAGAAGGTTTTTGGCTTTTCTTATATATGGAACGAAACGCTTGTATAAACGTTTCGTTCTCTTTCGGGGTTTTAATCGCTATCCTTATATAATTATTTTCTAATCCTTTGAAATTGCCACAGTTTCTGATCCCTATCTTGAATTCTTTAAGAAGAAGGTTCTCTAATTCAGAAATCCCTCTTTTTGTTTCTAAAAATTCTAGAAGAAGGAAATTTGCATCCGTATCGTAAATTTGAAAAATTTTAAGATCTTCTAATTCCTTTTTAAATATATTCTTCCAATCCGAGATTTTTTCTTTGGTTTTAAAAAGAAAACCTTGGTCTTCTCCAAATTTTTCTATAATAGAAGCGCTTAAACTATTTAAAGACCAACTTGGAAGAAGTTCAGAAATTCTGGAAGCTATCTTGGGATTAGTCAGTAAAACTCCTATCCTAAGTCCGGGAAGCGCCAAAATTTTTGTCAGGGACCAGAGGACAGCCAGGTTTTCAGATCTAAAGTTTCGAAAAGAATACTCTTCCGAGCAAAAATCTATAAAAGATTCATCTATTACAAAAAACGAATTTTTATATTCGGAAGAGATCTTTAGGATCTTTTCTCTATCCAAAAGTTTTCCAGTAGGGTTATTCGGGTGACCTAGCAGAACTAATATTTGTTTTTCAGGGCTTCTTTGAAAAACCTCGATCAGTTCTTCATAGTTTAATTCAAATTTAGATTCCTTTTGGAGAAAAATTTCTTGGATCTTAAGTCCGGCTAATTCTATACTTTTTTGATAATCAATATAAGAAGGTTGGGCAATCACTGCCAGATCGAACTTTTTGATCTTAGGGAGAATATGTATTAATTCAGAGGCTCCATTCCCGAAAACAATTTCATCGTTTGGAATATTCCAATGTTTTTCTAAGGAGATCTTGGCCCTTGTATAATTTGGGTCCGGATAATGTATTAGATCGCTGATCCTGGAATTGATCAACGGACGAACCCAATCAGGAAACCCGAGAGGATTTAGATTAGAAGAAAAATCTAAAATTTCAGTAGGATCAACGCCGGCAATACTTGCCATCTTAAATAGATCGCCTCCATGCGGACTAATATTTTCCAAACTCATAAATTGATCCCGGGAGAAGGTTTTAACACAATAGGGATCCCACTTACTAAAAAATATACTTCTTTCGCGATTGATGCGAATGTTTGATTACAGATACCTAATAAATCTCTATATAATCTTCCTTCCTTATTCTCTGGAACAAGGCCCATTCCAACTTCGTTCGTGACCAAAAAGACATCTTTTATTTTTGAATCCAGAATATGTTTTCCTAATTTTGTACAAGTATCTTTGATTTGGTCTTGGGTAAGGCCTATACTTTTGTTATTTGCATCAAATAGCAAGTTATTGATCCACAAGCTCAAACAATCGACTAATACGATTGATTCAGGGGGAATAGAATCTATAGCTGAAGAAAGTTCTAATTCTTCTTCTATTGTATTCCAGCCTATTCTTTCTTGCTTGTGTCTTCGGATCCTTTCATCCATTTCTGAATCTATACGAGGACAAGTGGCCAGAAAGTATTTTTCTCCTGCTACAGAGTCCGCCGTCTCTAATGCAAATTTACTTTTTCCACTTCTACAACCGCCTGTGACTAAAATTATCCCGGCCATTCGCATCTCCTTGTTGAAGAAATTCTAATAAGATCAGTTAGGACTGCCTGACCATTTTTGAATACATCTAAGTAAACAAGGGTAGATGGAGAAAATTTGAATTTCGTATAGAAGGAGGCTGGAACGTTCAAGAAAGAACAGAGTAGAATGGAGAGAATTCCCCCATGACTGAGAATTAAGATATTAGGATCTGAAGAAGAAAGAATATAATCCTTAAATACTTCCGCTCTTGTTTGGAATTCTCGTAAACTTTCTCCATTAGGAAATCTGAAAGAAGGAAAGAAATCTGAGAATTTTTTTAAACCTTCTAAATTTGTTTCTGCGAGTTCCGAAAAAGTTCTACCTTCCCAGTCCCCAAAGTCTAACTCTTGCAATTCTTCCTTGAATTCTGCTTGGGATCCATTCGGGAATTCTAATACTTCTAAAATTTCCTTACATTGTTTTGCTGGGCTTGAATATATTTTCCCTCTTAGAAACTTTTTCTCTACTTTTTCTTTTATTCTTTCTATTTCTTGAAATCCATTTTCGGAGAGAGAAACTTCTTTTCTTCCCAAATATTTTCCTCCATATTCGGAGGAAATATGAGGATGTCTAAGTAAACATAACGATTTTTTCATATGTTTACGGAACTCTGATATGCAGGAGGAAATAGGTTTTTGGCCTTTTTCCATTTATGGATACCTTGTGTAATCGCTTCGTATGCAGTTGCTCCGATCAAATGGCCGAAAACAGTATGTTTTCCTACATAATCGATGCTACTCTCACCAGTGGGAGAGATGATCCCGATACAATCTGTTCCGGTGCCGGTCGCAAAATTATTTTCATTTTGTATCAGGATCTCTGATTCTAAAACCGCTAGGGTCCTTGCCTCGGACGCTATCGAGATCGCTTCTATACTTGCTGATAAAGTGAGTGTTTCGGAAGTTTGAACGAGTAAATTGATTGTCCCTATTTTTTTATTTTGTTTTGGAATATCTCCAACTCTGACTGCATTTCCTAATCCAACTGTCGCAATAGATCTAACGTGTAAACCTTCTAAACTTTTTTCCGATACGGAATAATTCAGAAGGGAAGCGCTAGTCATAAAGCCTAGGACTTCTTCTTTTTCTCCTTTATCTACTAATCTATTTCTGTAAAATTCTTCGGGAATAATTTCAGGACTTAAGTCTGAATTGGAAACTTTCAACCAATATACTTTGTTTGTGGATATATATCCCCCTCCTACGACTGCCCAGCTCAAAGAAGAATGAGGTCTTGAAAGTTGGAGTTCCAACCAAGTTTCGGAAACTTCTATTTCATCTGTCTGAAAGTAGCTCAAATTTTAAATCTCCTACAAGACGCTATAAAGTTTTTTGGGATTTCCGGATTGGAAGCCCAATGTGCATGCACATAACTCGCTAAAACATTTGAAATTGTATAACCTTCCCTAGTCGTTCGTTCAGATTTACGTTTTCTAATATGATAGGAAAATAATGACTCATCTTCATTTTCTAAAATTAGATCTGAATATCTGAATTGGTGTCCTCTGAAACGTATTCCAGCTTCTCCTATGATGGTTCTTTTTTCGGTATGAACTTCTACATAGCCTAAACTTTTTAGTTTAGGCCCCATGATCGCTTTTCCCGGGATAAGCCCCACCATGGGAAAACTTTGTCCTTCTATGTTTTGGATCTCGGAAGAAAGATACATTAATCCTCCGCATTCTGCATAGATAGGTCTTTCTGAACTTGCAAAACTTCTGATATCTTCGGTTAGATCTTTATTTTTTGATAAACTGTCTGCGAATAATTCCGGATATCCACCTCCAAAATATAAACCATCTACTTCCGGGAGTTTTGTATCCCTTAAAGGAGAAAAGAAAATAAGTTCTGCTCCTTCTTCCCTTAATTTTTTAAAATTCTCTTCATAATAAAAGTGGAATGCTTCATCGTAAGCAACGCCGATCTTACAATCTTTATCTTTGCTTTGAACAGCCGCTAACGTTTCTGAAAGGATCGATGGTGCAGAATTTGCGATTTCCAAGATCTTATCTATATCCAGCCAATTTTCAGATAGACTCTGCCAGAAAGAAAGTTTTTCTTCCGTTAGAATATCCGGACCGGCAGTACGAAGTCCCAAATGTCTTTCCGGGAAGGAATGTTCATAAGACTTAGGAAATCCCCCTAGGACAGGCAATGGAATACTTGCAGTTTCTATAATGGAAAGATGGCTTTTACTTCCTATAAAATTCGCAACAAAACCTTGGATTGGAACTTGAGGATCATAATTTTTTATACCGGAAGCGATAGCGGAGAAAGTGGCCGCCATTCCGGATGCATCTATCAATATGATAGTGGGTATTTGAAGCCATTTTGCAATTTCTGCAGTGGATCCTGCTTCCGAATTCGGAGAATGACCGTCGAATAATCCCATTACTCCTTCTATGATTGAAATATCTGATCCTTTGCTTGCACTTACAAAACTGGAGATTACGGATTCTTTTCCCATCAACCAGCCGTCCAGATTTTGGCAGGTTTTGCCGGTAACGAAAGAATGATAGCCGGGATCTAGATAATCGGGTCCACATTTGAATACGGAAACTTTGAGGCCTTTGGCTTGTAATGCTTTAGTAAGCGCTATTGTAAATGTGGTCTTTCCGGTTCCGCTCCCGGTTCCGGAGATCAATATTCTAGGTATTTTGATCTCTTGTATCATGTTTTTTTAATAATCGATCCCAAGTTGAGCTGGGATCCCATTTTTATAAGGATGTTTGGGAGATTCTATAAGAGTAACTAGGTCGGCCATATCCGTCAAAAGGGTGGGACAGTTTCTTCCTGTAATTATAATATGTAGATCTGTAGGTTTTCTGAATAGAACATCCGAAACTTCCTCCGGAGTAAGCCATCCGTAATGGAATGCGTAGGTGATCTCATCTAATATTAGTATTTTATAATTTTCAGAAAATATCATATCACATGATTTTTCCCAAGCTGACCTTGCGGCCTTCTTGTCACTGTCCAGATCATCACTTTCCCAAGTGAAGCCGAGTCCCATTACATGGAAGTCCAGATCTGCAATTGTTTTCGCAAATTTTCTCTCTCCCGTTTCCCATTTTCCCTTTAGAAACTGGACAACTCCACATTTCATTCCTCTTCCTAATGCTCTAAATAGAATTCCAAGGGCTGCAGTAGTTTTACCTTTTCCAGGACCGGTGAATACTAATATAAGTCCTTTTTTATCGGGAGAAGAACTCATGTGGTTTCCGAAATGGTTTCTTTTTTATTAGCTTTTCTGAATTTATGAGAAAAGTCAGAAGCATAAAGCCTTGAATCTGCAAAATCATGACAGTCCAGTACTTTGCCTACGAAGATGATCGCCGTTGCAGTGATTTTTTCTTCTTTTACCTTAGATACTATAGTTTCCAGGGTTCCGGTTACAATCTTTTGTTCCGGCCAAGTCGCCTTCTGTACAACGGATACGGGACAGTCTTTGCCATAATGGGGAATGAGTTCCTCTACAATTTTACGAATATGTAAAACACTTAGAAAGAATACTAGAGTTGCTCCAGTGGAGGCGAAAGTTTCTAACTTTTCTTTTTCCGGCATAGGAGTTCTTCCTTCTGCCCTAGTGATCACTACTGATTGAGAAACTTCGGGAAGAGTAAGTTCCTTTCCAAGCATCGCAGCAGCCGCAGTAAAAGAGGAAACTCCGGGGATGATCTCGTAAGGGATCTCCAACTCATCCATTTTTCTCATTTGTTCAGCTGTGGATCCGAAAATCGAAGGATCTCCCGTATGAACTCTTGCAACGTCCTGGTCCTTCTTCTTGGCTTCTTCCAAGATGGAAATGATCTCTTCCAAAGTCATTTTAGAAGAATCTAATACTGTAGCGGTTGGAGCCGCTCTTTCTATTACTCTTTGAGGTACAAGAGATCCTGTATAAAGAACGATAGGGCAGGTTTCTACGAGTCTCGCTCCTTTGATTGTGATCAGATCCGGATCTCCCGGACCGGCGCCAATAATATATACTTTCATAATATTTCTCTCAGTCGCATTTTAAAATATTATCTCTGAAAGAGGACCAGACTTGTTTTGGGGAATGTCCCAACCATCTTGCATCCGTATATTGATTACTCTCCCAGAGAATCTTTTTGCTATTATCTAAAACATAATTCCAAAGTCTTTCGCTGATGGACGAATTCCTATATATGGAAAATAGATCATAAACTTCTTCCGGAGAATCTTCCGAAGAAAAAGAGATCAGAATATCGAATTGATTTTGAGAAACGATAGAATCGTCTTTAATATTCAGTTTTGTCCACTTTTGATCTTGTTCCGCTGAATTATAAAAACCAAATGTTTCTAAGTCAGTAGGACGTTTTAGTTTTCCGATTAAATAGTAATCCTCTTCATTTCGATAAAGAATTGCCCCACCAATTCTGCCTAAATATTGGATTTTTTCTTCGGATCTTAATTCTAAGATCTGAGCATCCTTCTTTTTAGGAGAATTTTCTAAAAAATTTAATGCTCTTAGCGCAGTTGCCACGGAAGAATCGTGGGCTTCGACAATTTCTTCTTTCTCATGTTCAAAAACAGTGGTGCTTGTTTTGACGAATGCACCTTGTATTTTAGTAATATTTAAATTAGGAGAAGGTGATTCTTTCGGGATCCTACTTGCCAGATCATTTTCCGTTCTCAGGGATACTGCTCTGTTTTGTCCGGGTTTTAATGAACCGTCATCAAGAGAGTATTTGTTTCCGTATCCTCTGGGAGTTACAAAAAATCCTTCATACACAAAAGATTGTGAAGATCCTATGATTACTGTAGTATTCATCCCGATCTCGAATTCCAAAAAATGATCTAGATCAGAAAACTGAATATTCTCTTGTCTGCGATATGCACTCTTTACAAGAGCGACGGGTGTTGTCCCCGGCCTATATTTTTTGATGATACGAGCAGCTTCCACAATCTGTCTTTGTCTTCTGCCGGAAGCTGGATTATATAAATTAATTACAAAGTCTCCTTTGGCTGCTGATTCTATACGATTTTCGATCACAGTCCAAGGAGTCAAAAGATCGGAGAGAGAAATTCTTGCAGAATCATGGACCATTGGAGCTCCTACAAGGGAACCGCAAGAACTATCGGCACTTATCCCTGGGATCATTTTGATCTCAGGTGAATCTCCTTTTTTCCAACCAGTCTTTCGTAAAACTTCAAATACAAGACCTGCCATCCCATAAACGCCTGCGTCTCCTGAAGATATCAACGTTACAGTTTGTCCTGACTTTGCAGATTCCACTGCGGTTTGAGCGCGAGTGATCTCTTCTGTCATTCCTGTGCGAGTGACTTGTTTTCCGCTCAGATGATGTTTTACAAGATTGATATAAGTAGTGTATCCGATTATTGAATCTGCTTCTTTGATGGCCGCTAATGCAGCAGGGGTAATATGCGAATCGTTCCCTGGGCCTATCCCAACAATATTCAATTTTCCTTTTGGAGTTTCGTTCATACTTTTTCCAAACTTGGCGAGTGAATTTCTAATCTTGTAGCAAAAGGTATTCTCGCAATCGCTACCGTTAAATTTTTTCCACCTTCTGTTTCTTTATACTTTTGCTTTGTTACGAGTAATTTATCAGAACCGGAAAGAAGAAGTGCAGATGCTTCACTTACGGACCGCGTTCCTACATATTCCGAAGCGGCTTTAGAAATTTCTGAAATTCCTTCTACTTGATCTAATTTTTCCGAAGGGAAGGTTGTAAATTCCCATCCGTATTTTTTTGAAATTTCTAAAAATGCAGGTTCTTCTTTTTTGGCATCTACACTTGCGATTGCCTTTATACTTTCAAAAGAGAGGTTATATTCTTTTAATACTTTTTGGATCCCATTTTCAACGACTTCGGTTTGGATCCCTTTATCACATCCTAATCCTAAAATCAAAGATTTAGGTCGATAAATTACTGAATTGGAATATATATCAGGAGTTTTAGTCTTGATATCTGTTCGATCGCTCGCAATTAATAAGATTTCATAATCTTTAGGATTTACATTTTCTAAATTATTAGAATACTCTACTCCCTTAGGAAGACCTTTTTCTAAAGACCAAAAATGAGGTTCGCCAGTTTCCTGAACGAATAGGACCTTTGTTTCATTTACTACTGCAGCGCAAGCTCTGGTTACATTTCTATCTTGGTCTTCTAAACTCCAACCCAGGTCCCTTCCTAGAATGTCTACAGTCAAAGTCCCTGAAACATCGGATGCAGTTGTGATTACCGGAATATTCTCAAGGAGATTTGAAATTTTCTGGGTAAAAAAATTGCCTCTTCCTACATGGCCAGACAAAACACAGATGGTAAACTTTGCCTGATCATCTATACAAAGAACAGCGGGATCCGTTTTCTTACTTACCAGAAGAGGGGAGATCATTCGAACTACGGCACCCACGCTGATCACGAAAATATGACAATCGTATTCCATGAAAGTCTCTCTTAATGTAGGCTCCATCGGAAGACTTAAAAGTTTAGATTCTTTTGGAGCTTCTGAGATGAATTTAGGAGAAACGAATAGATCTGCTTCCTTTAAAGAATGGAATAATTCCGTCCCTGTCTTTAGGCCGTGTTTAGTTATTACGTATATCGCGTAAGGTTTTCTATTCTGAATCATCTGAAATCCCTCTTAGCACGCCTTTTCGTTTTCGAATGGAAATGACAACCATGGAAAAATAATCACAGGTTTCATTCTTAATAGATTCGATATCTTTTACGATCCTTTGGCGATCCGTAGTTCCGTAAGAAACGTAGGTTGCATTTTCTAGAATATTCTGTTCTTTTAATATTCTTATTAATTCCGGGACTACCTGTCCTACCTTGGTCAGAACAATCGTATCAAAATCTTGGATAAGTTTTTCCAGATCTTCCAGACCGTAGGTTGCTGGAAGAACACAAAATCTTTCTCTTCCGTCAGCAAGAGGTGTAAGTAAACTTGCCGGGATAGCTGTAATGGAAGAAACTGCCGGAACAATTTCTATCTCGATACCTGGCCATCTTTCTGGAGCTTCATCTAATAGATAGCTCCAGGAGCTATATACGGAAGGGTCTCCTTGTGTGATGAATGCAACATCCAAACCTTTTTCTAATCTAAGGCCTATTTCTTTGAATGCCTTATCCCAGGCCGGAATAAGTATATTCGGATCTTTAGTCATTGGAAAATGTAAGAATAATTTTTCTTGTGTTTCATTTTCTTGAACTACAGGGGAACATACTCTCCAGGAAAAAGAAGGAAGTGATTCGCTACTTTTCGGAATCGCAAGAACCGGAACAGTATTCAGGACGTTTACCGCTCTAAGAGTAATGAGATCAGTTGCACCTGGACCAACTCCAACTCCGTATAATTTTCCGTATTTTGTTTTTACATTCATAAAATGTATTATGATTTCCTAATTTTAAATATATGGATTGGGTTTAGCGCCTCATATCTGAGATAATCCGCGAGTTTTTGTCCTCTTGAAATATTGATTAGGCTCACTTCCGGGATTAAATCCATGTCTCTGAAAGTTTTGTAAGCTTCTGATACATTGTCTAAGGTGATTGCATTTGCAACTAAGCAGCCTCCCATGCTCAATCTTTGAAAAGAAAGTTCTATGATCTCTTTCATATTCCCTTTCGATCCTCCTATAAATACACAATCTGGGGCAGGGAGGTCGGCCAATACCTGAGGAGCTTTTCCATGTATTAAATGAACGTTATCTGTTTTATGCGAGAGAATGTTTTGCTGGCAGATCTCTATTCCTTCCGAATCAACTTCGATTGCGTATACTTTTCCTTCTTTAGCGATTCTTGCTGCTTCTATGGAAACCGCTCCAGAGCCTGCACCAATATCCCAAACCAAAGAGTCTGGCCGGATTTCCAACGCGGAGAGTGAAAGTATTCTAACTTCCTTTTTAGTGATTAGTCCTTTTTTAGGCAGGCGTTTTGCATATTCATCTTCCGCTAAAAAAGGAAGAAGAGGAGAAGGTTTCCAATTCGGATCTTTTCTAATTAGGATAATAACATTTAAATCTGAAATATCGGAAGTCTCTGCCAAAGTTTCTAGTTCGAATTCACGGACCTTTTCTTCCTTTCCTCCTAAGTTTTCACAAACGAATGCTTTCCAATCTGTTTCAGAATAATTTAATAAATATTTAGCGATCTTGGGAGGTGAATTTGTTTCGTCGGTTAGGCAGGCAATCTTAGATATACTTTGTAATTTTGTAATAAGCCCTTCTATCGGTCTTCCGTGTAAGGAAAGAAAGGAAGCGTCGTCCCATTTAACCCCAATTTTAGAAAAAGCATTTTGAACGGAACTTGGAGCAGGAATAAATTCAACATGATCTCTTCCTACTTTTTTTAAGATCAAATTTCCGATCCCGAAAAACAAAGGATCCCCTGAAGCAAGAACACATATCGTATGCTCCGCAGAAAGTTCTGCAATTTTCTCTGCAGTTCTAACAATATCATTTTTAATAATGATCCTTTCTCCATCAAATTGAGGAAAGAAGTCTAGGTGTCTTTCACCACCCGCGAGAACTCTTGCTCTTGCAACTGCCCCCATTGCTTTGCTGGAGAGTCCGACACAACCATCATCTCCTATACCTATAACAGTGACTGCTTTCAAAATTTTTTCTCCGTTGAAAGAAGTAAGAGTGCATGTATAATAGAAACTGCAATCGTGCTTCCTCCTTTTCTTCCTCGAGTTAGAATATAAGGAATCGAATATTCTGATTGGAATTTGAGATCCAATAATGCTTCTTTAGATTCTGCAGCTGAAACAAATCCGACTGGAACTCCGATCACTAGGGAAGGACGGACTCCTTCTTCTTGTACAAGTCTTACTATCTCTAAAAGAGCAGTAGGAGCATTTCCTACTGCGATCACACTTCCATTCAAAAGTCCTAAACTCGCAGCCTTGCGCATGGACTCTATCGCTCTTGTAGAATTATTTTCTTTTGCTCTCTGGATAACTTCCGGGTCGCTGATAAAACTATAAGTTTTGCAGCCGTATGCATTTAAACGTTCGCTATTCAGACCGGCAATGATCATCTGCACGTCACAAATAATAGGACATCCATTCTTCAGCGCTTGGATCCCGTCATGTATTGCATTCTGATGGATCTTCGTTAGATCCCTATATTCAAAATCAGCCGTAGCATGAATGATCCTTCTGACGACTTCCCAATCGCCCGGGGGATGAGAATGATTTCCTGCTTCTTCGTCTATGATCGCAAAAGAATTATTTTCGATCTCCCTTCCTAAGGAAGTCATTTGTCTCATATCGTTCATTTATTCCGCTTCTCCTTTAATTCCCCAGCCTTCGGGAGCTTCAAACTTTCCTAATAGAGTACCGTCAAAATCCACCATATAAGTGGAGACTCTTAGGCCTAATCCATGTTTGGAACAATTTTCGGAAACGATCTCGCAGATCCTGGTGGTGATATAAAAATGTCCGGATTCTTTACAAATATCTAATACATGCCTTGCTGTATTTGCTGCTTCAATATTTGTGCAAACTGTTTCCGGGATCTCCAGAGATCTTGCGATATTTGCAAGCATCTTCGTGTTTACGGAGGAACCTCCTCTATGGGTCATCATGACTCCATCCGCCATCTTGGAGAGTTTTCCGATCATGCCGACTATGATCACATGGTGAATGTCTTCTTTAATAGAGGTCTTGATCCCGGTCCCTATAAAGTCTCCAACTTGTATGAATGCGATCTCATTCATACTCGGGAGAAGGTCCATAGCGAACTTTTCAGACTTTCCGCCTGTTGTTAAAATGATACTTTGTTCTCCATATTCTCTCGCTACCTGTATTGCCTGTATTACACTTGCCTTATATGCTGCTGTGGAATATGGTTTTACTATCCCAGTCGTGCCTAAGATTGAGATCCCTCCGATCAAACCCAGGCGTTCATTCATCGTTTTTTTGGCCATTTCTTGACCGCCGGGAACGCTGATCGTAACTTCTGCTCCTGAAAATGCGGAACCGATCAATTCCTCTAATATCATTTCCGTAATATTCTTCCTGGGAACGGGATTGATAGCAGGTTCTCCGATCTCTAAGCCGAGCCCTGCTTTTGTAACTACTGCAACTCCTTCGCCACCTTTTAATACGATCTTGTTTTCTTGGTTGAGTTTTACTAGTGCGGTTAACTCTGCACCGTGGGTGCAATCCGGATCATCACCGGCGTCTTTGATGATGCTGCAAACCGCACTATCATCGGAGATCTCACAACGTTTCAGTTCAAAAGTGACTTTTCTTTTATTCGGAAGGGTAGTTTCAATTTCTTTAATGGTTTGGCCTAAGATCAGAACTCTGACTGCTGCTTTAGCTGCAGCCGCGGAACAAGCTCCTGTTGTAAATCCTTCTCTTAGTTCCTTGGTCGCCATTTAAACTTATCCGAGAGTTACAACCGGTGAAGGATTTCTTTGAGTATTGAAGAATGCTTCCATTCCGATCCTGGATTCTAATGTTCCTAAACGAACTAGTTCGGATCTAACTTCTCTTAAAATATTTCCGTCCCCGCTTAAGAATGCGTTCTCTGGAACGGTGCAATCTCCTAAGATCGATTTCAAAATTTCTAATACAGTTGGAACCCGATCAGGGGCTGAAATTGGAGGGATTTGGAATATATTTGGAAAATTGGGAACTCCTAAGAGAATTTTTCTTAATTCTTGCTCGGAAAGAAAATCTTCCTCTTTTGTTTTGAGCCAAACTGTTATTGTGCTGTCCAAACTTTTTGCGAATTTTTTGGAAAGAAGAAGTCCGGCAAGAGAAGTAATCCCGGTATCCGTTGCCAGAATGAGAGAAAAGCCAGGAGGAGGCCATGTTGGATCTCCTACAAATTTCCCCCAAGGACCTGAATATTCCAATTCCGATCCTAATTTTAATTCGGGTAGAATACTGGAAGCTTTTCCAGTTCCTAAACGTTTCACACAAATCTGAAAAGAATCCGTTTTGGAATCTGAGGATAAAATGGAATAAGCCCTCTTAATCGCCTTTCCATCACCATCATTTCCGGTATTTAGGATAACGTATTGTCCTCCTACAAATTCGAAAGGCAAACCATCTGCTCTTTCAAAATGGTAGATATCTGAAGAAGGACTTACGTTTTCCTTACGGATTAGTTTGAGAAATTTCTGGCTCAATGTTCCTCCTAAGAAGGATAGATCTCATGCACGAAATCATGCATTTCTTCTAAGTCAAGATACAGTGTTTGGAATGACTTAGCGGAATTTTTGAGATCTAATTCTACTTTTTTGGTAAGTATCAAAAGAGAAGTATAATATCCGGATTTAGGATCTCCGGAAGGAAGTTTCGAAATTGTTTGTTCTAATTCCACTAAACTTGCTTCGAAAAATCTGATCAGATCATCAAAGTTATTTGCAGTCGTCAAAGACTGGATCGGTCCTGGAGAAGAAAGAGCTTCTGTCCCTATCTCATTTTTTTCATGTTGGATGACGGATTCGTCCTTGATCCCAAGAACATTCATCATTCCTAATCTTAATGCTGCGATTTCATGACATGCCATATTATATTCCTATTGCATAATATTATCAACTAAACGTGAAACGAGTCTATCTTGAAGAAGATGTTCCGAAACAAGGTCCTCCGCATCTTCTACATTTACTTTTTGGTACCATACTCCGTCTGGATAGACTACCACTACCGGACCTTCTCCACATCTTCCCATACAAGAAGAACGGGAAATTTTAAAATCTAAATGTTTTCCTTGTAGTTTCAAAATGGATCTCATACGAGCAACTAAGGCGGAACTTCCTTTGCTTGCGCAGTCTATATTATCGCAAACAAATATATGTTTTTGTAAATTACGATGAGGGAATAGATGAGGAGCTGCTTGGTTGTGAGTCTCAAGATGGCGGATACTCCAAAGAAGTGCCTTCAATCCTCCTACTTTTTTAGAAAGACCCGGAAGTTGTGTCCTATATTCGCAGGTATCACATGGAAGAGAAAATTTTCCGGAGATACAATCTTGGATCCTTTCATCTATGACAGATAATAATTCAGGATCAGGTCCTAGATAAGAAGTAAGTTCCGTTTTGATCCATGGGAATTTTTCGGAAAAGTTTTGGACCAAAGAGGAAATTTTTTGGATCAATAAACCTCCGAATAAAAAGTAGGGGACCACCAGGAGTTTTTCAGGTCTTAACTTGGAAGCCATCTCCAAAGTATCAGGAAGAAGAGGGTTGGTGATCCCTATGAAGGAAGGAAGAACAAAGGAGAAATGATTTCCTTCTTGGAATAAACGAACTGTTTTGTAAAAGTCTCCGTTTGCATCCGGATCGGAGGAACCTCTGTTTACTATGATCACTCCAGTTTTAGAGGATTGTTCTTTGTTTAGAGGTAAATATTCTTCTGCCCGCTTTCTAAGTAAGGATACCATTTTAGAATGGATGCCCAAACTATTTGCTATTTTATAAGAATGATCCGGAAACTCTGTTTTAATCCTATCCAGAACGATCGGAATATCATTTTTAATATGACCTGAAGTGTATAAAAACAAAGGAAATATTATGATATTAGAATATTCCTTACTAAGGTTTCTTAGAGCTGTTTCTATATCCGGTTTTGCGAGTTCTACATATGCGTAGGAAATATTCAGATCCGGACGGGTATCCGAATATGCGTCCACTAAGGAAACAAATTCAAGGTTGGAATTTGTTTCCCTACTTCCATGACCCAGCACTAAAACCGCAATTTTTGGTTTCATTTGAACCCTAATACCTGCTTCGGCTTCCAGAATAGGAAAAATAGGGAGGATAATAAATACCAGAAGATGAGATTCGTGAGCAAGCTCACATATTCGAATTGTATTCTTAATTGTTTAGGAGCGGCAAAGTCTTCGGAAATTTTAGGCACTCCGATATAGAATGGAAGTCCGACAAAGAGTAAGACCGTTATTATAGCAAAAGTCCATTTTAGTAAATTATGAATCTTTAAATAAGATAGAAGTATCCGAGATCCTAAAACACCAATTAAGCTGGATCCGACGCTAAGATACCACCAGGCCTGTCTTTCTGGATAATCATAAGCCCCGGATCCCCTGCCGGGTAATTCTGGAGGAAGTCCTAGAAATGGGACCCCGAAGAATATCAGAAATCCGCTGACAGCAAAAAAGATACTTAAGAGGATTGCCTTGGATAGAGAAGGGTATTCTAAAAATCCATTTGGAGGAAAGAGGGCGATCCAAATAGAAACCAAAACTCCAAAGGAAATTCCTAATAGAATAGAGCCGATTACTGTTCCTAAATTTCTTTTTTGCCAGAAGTTTTCACTCTCAGCTTCTTCGGTAGAACTAGATTCCACTTTTGCATGAGAATGAGCTTCTCCATGCGAGTGAGAATGAGTGTGGCCTGTATTCGAATTCTCTGAAGTAGATTTGGATTCAAACTTCTCTGCTTCTAAGATGAGAGGAAGATTCCAAGCGCAAACTAAGATTCCTAAAACAAGACCGGACACCAGACCGGAAAATATTCCGCTTCGCAATAGATCAGCAAATTCTGATCTTAGTGGCATGGAAAGCCTGTAGCATGTCTTATATCATGGAAAGTATCGTGCAAATACACCATGGGTTCCAGACCTACTGCATAGATTGTAGAAAAAGCAAGAAACCCGGCTAAAACCAGAACAGAACCTCTAAGCCATAATTTGGCTCCCGAAAAATCCTTCGAAACGGAAATCGAGCGCATAAAAATCCCTCCTAAGAGATCTTCACCTAACAAGATATAAACGATATTAGGGCACAAAAGAATTGGCCAAAACATCGTATAAGCAAAAAGTTTTGAGTTTAGTTACGCGATTGTCTTACATCCGAGACTGGATCACGTAGCTTCAGGATTTTTGTAAGGTCGTTTTCTGACTCGAGATCGTCCTACTCAGCACGTCTTCCCAGGTTTTACACCCAGTGACATCATGTGCCTTTTGTCCCTCTTACAGCGGCGGGTACCGTGACGGGATTGCACCGTCTTCCCATAGATGAGACCATCTATGTTCCTACAAAAATAGACTGAGATTTCAGGATCTATTTAAGTGAGTGATTTTGTATAGTATTTTATTTTCGATCGAGCAAAATTCTCTATACCGAAGTTATACTTTTTGTTTTTTCTTATCTAGCCTAGACTGGGCTGCTTTTAATTCAGAATCCGTAAGTTTAATACTGAATTCAGGAAAATGTCTAAATAGAAAATATTGGAGCCAGGAATCCCAGCCGGTGTATCCGATGAACTTTTTATTAGGGATCCACTTTAGAATGGCCTTTGCTACGGAATCAATTGCATGAATTCTATTTAACGCGGAGCCCATTTCAATTTCCTTACTCAATTCAGGCTTGTCGGTGTTTTCCTTTTCCAAACCAGGAGTATCGGTTGTGGGTGGTAGAAATAATTTCACCTTCACTCCGTGGAGCATCATCTCTTGGCGAAAACCTTGAGCAAAACCTACAATCGCAAACTTACTAGCTGAATAAGCTCCGTAACCATAAATGGAAAAAAAAGCAAGAGTAGAGGCTAAGAATACAATCTCTCCGCTTTTTTGTTTGGAAAAATGATCACTAAATGCGAGTGCACTATTTACATGGCCGAAAAAGTTTACATCCATTAAATTTCTGTAAACTTCGTCGTCTAACTCGGAAGCTTCTCCTGCTTTTGCAAAACCGCTACTACAGATTAAAAGGTCTAATCCGCCTAATGTCTGGATTGCCTTTTTGGCCTCTTTTTCGATGGCCTTTTTATCTGAAACATCCAAAACTGCGAATCCGAATACTGCTGTTGGAGCTCCTACAGCCTTCAATTCCTGGACTGTCTTTTCTAAATTAGATTTTCCTCTGGCGGAAACGATTACACTTGCTCCAGCTCTAGCTAATTCGAGTGCAATTCCTTTGCCTATACCCGCGGAACCGCCTGTTATAAATACTTTTTTGCCTTTGTATCTGCTAAATGACATATTGAAAAATTCTCTTCGATGCGGGCAAGGTTTCCCTTTTTAGGAAACTATTCAATACAATTCGAAACTTTTTGTAGAAAGAATTCGAGAACTTGTTCCAAAATTTTAAATTCCTGGTTTGATCTCAAAACAAATCTTGCCTTTTCATTCCCATAATAATGAATACGTGAGAATTCAAGGCCTAAGATGCATTCGATACCTTTACTGGAAAATTTAAGGAAGAAGGTTCCAAGTTTGGAAAAAAATTGGGACCGTTATACTTCCATGTTAAAAGAAAAGAAGGTTCCGGCGAAAACAGAACTTATAAAAAGGGGAGTATATACTAAGAACATATTCATCGTTAAGAAAGGATGCCTACGATTAAAATTCGAAGATAAAGGTCGTGATATCACAATTGCTTTCTTTCCGGAGAACAGGGCAATTACTTCTATTCATAGTTACAGAGGAACTTATAAGACTAGCCAACTTGCTGTGGAAAGTATAGAACCCACAGAATTATACATTCTAAGCGGGGAAGACGCAGAAATTATTTATAGAGAGAATGAAGGACTTAGAGATTTTTTATTGGAATATGTTGCAGAAAGATTTGATACGTATATGAATTTGTTTCTATCTAGGATTAGGGATAGTCCTGAACAAAGATATTTGAATCTGATCAAAGAACAGCAAGATATTGTAAATCGTATTCCTCAGCATTATATTGCGTCCTTTTTAGGGATAACTCCTGTCTCCTTGAGTAGGATCCGAAATAGGATCTGGAAGGAACAGAAATAACCTCCTAATAAAATCTCGAAAGGGTAGAAGGAGCTGAATTTTCCTTTATTCCAGAACCGGAAAGTAAATGGAGAATTTTGTGCCTGACCCAAGTTCACTCTCTACCTTGATCTTTCCTTTATGATTTTCTAAAATACCATAAACGATGGAAAGTCCTAGGCCAGTCCCTTTACCAGGCTCTTTAGTCGTAAAAAATGGATCGAATATTTTACGAATTGTTTTTCTATCTATTCCGGTTCCACTGTCCAAAATTTCTATCACTGCTGTCTTTTGGTTTTTTTCAGGAGAAATAAATTCTCCTTCTTCCATCTTAAGCCTTATGGAAAGTAATCCTCCATTTGGCATTGCGTCTTTTGCATTTAAGAATAAGTTCAGAAAAACTTGATGTATCTGAGCATGATCTGCCTGGACCCAGACTGGGTCCTGAGCAATATCTGAAACCACTCTGATCGATTTTGGAAAAGTAGAAGAAGCTATATGGACCGCTTCAGAGAGTAAATCATTCAAAGCAGAAGTTTTAAGATCGGATTCTACCTTTCTTGCCAAGGTCAAAAGTTGTTTGATTAAAGAAGAGCCTCTTTCCGCCGTTTTTTTAATAATTTCGGAATATTGTAAAATTTTGTCAGGATGTTCCGAATTCTTTTCCAATAGGGTAGTGTATCCTAAAACTACTGTTAAAATATTATTAAAATCGTGAGCAACTCCTCCTGCAAGAGAACCTATAGATTCCATTCTTTGGGAGTGTATAAGTTGTTTTTCTAATTCATGATGTTTTGTAATGTCTTGGAATTGGACCGCAAAATAATTCGGATCTCCTTTTCTATTTTTTATTAAAGTTGCATCCACTTGGACCCAAAGATGATGTCCGTCCTTATGAATATACCTTTTCTTCCTTTTGAAGATGGATATTAACCCTTTTAAAAATTGATCTCTATATCTGAGATCTTCTTCCAGATCATCCGGATGAGTTATAAGGTCGAAACCCATTCCAACTAATTCATTTTCAGAATAACCTAAAATTTGAGAAAGAGCAGGATTCGAACTGATAAATCTTCCTTCCAAAGAAATAATCGCGAATCCATTTGGAGAATGATATAGTATGTTCTTAAATTGTGCCGCCTGGCAGTACCATTCATCCCATCCCATTTCTTTAGGTAAAAAGTCCTTTTCTAAATAACCGGAGGGTTGGTTTATTTTTGGAGGAATTTCATCGCAGTTTTGCATAACCTTCTCTTCCATGCTATTTAAGACAGAGAGGGGAAAGGTTTTCGTCTTAACTATTGTTAATAAATTATGTAACTATTTTAAACTCCAATGAGTAACAAATCGCCGTCTAACTTAATCTAAGGAATATGAAGAAGTTCAGCTTCTCCGAGAAAAAGAAAGGAGAGGTCGAAACTTCGACCCCTCCCAAGGAAAGGATTGCCTTATAGGGAGGCGGAGACCATGAGATAAAAGAACTTAGAAGTATCGTCGAATGTGTATCTATTATCAGGATTAGAAGCATATGGATTTGTTCTTTCGTTTCCGATCGCTTCTTTAGCTTTTACGACAGAAATTCCCATCCAGATAGAAACGGATTCAGTGTAGTTATAGATCCAAGTAAAATCATACTGATAGAATAATCTTCTTCCTAACCTAGAATTATCATAAGAGAACTTATCGTTTGAATAATTTTCCGTACTAGCACCAGTATTCGGAACCCCGGAAACCTTATACCAAGCATCTTGTAGATTTGCTTTTTGAGTATCGTAGATGGCAAATATGAACATTCCATATTCTGTTTTTAGGTTTGCTCGGACTGAATAAGATTTTATATTCTCAAATCCTGCCATCAAAGATTGGCCGTTCATAGTATTCCAATTTGGAAACGAACCTGCGATCTGAGGAAATAAACTCTGCCAAGTCCCTACCTTCGAATCGGATCTATTCGGATCTCCGGATGCGTAAGTATAACCTAAACCTAAGCGGATCCAGTCATTTACCTTGATACCTGTATCCAAAGAGAGAAGTCTCGTATCATACTGAACCTTCTCCGTATAAATATTTTTACCATTAGCCGCCTTTTGGTCTAAAATATCCCAATCAGCCTTTACTCTGTCCCCAGTCATTCCTGACTGCCACGCGGATTCTATTGTCCAATCCCAGATCTTTCCGGCAGGTAAAAGGTTATTATTCGTTCTATTGGTAAATCTAAAACCGGTAGTCAATAGATCGTCTCTTTGTTTTAAACGATTATCGAAGTCTATAGGATTTGTATTAGGTATCCATTTTTTAGAAACTTCGAATACATATAGGTCTAGATGAGCTTCTTCTCCAAACTTGATCGTATTATAAGCACCGAAAAAGTAAGCCTGGTCTATAGAGCCCTTGGATCTTCCATTGCTCGTGGTTAAGCCGTATGGAGCATCGTACTGGTTGGATAAGATCGTTCCAAATACATGTGATCTAAACCACTGAGAATCATGCACAAATCTAACCCCATCGAATGCAAAACCTGTATGCAACCAATTTAATGGACCTACAATTTTCAGATCCCCGAAAGCAAACACCTGTCTTCCCACAAAAACGGAAACAGGAAGTTTATCAGTTTTTTTGAATACTATATAGGCTTCTCTAATATCCGTATTGTTTCTGATATTCGTATTGGTAGAAGTAGTCGGAGTCAAAGTAGTTCCGGAGCCTGTGCTGAGTCCGTAAGTCCAATTGCCGGCATTCTGAGGAGTCTGGCTTCCTCCCCAAAGTCTACTATCTTGCATAGTAACTTTGATTGCATAATAGGGAGAAGGGTCGAATAAGAACCAGAGCTGAGTGTTCTGGCCTACAAAAGAAGTATAATCATCCGTTTTCTTATTAAAGTCGGGATTTTCTCTGGCTTCAAATCTGGGACGGAGAGAAGCTCCCAATTTTAAATTATCCAACCAAAATAGATCGGATTTTTGAGTGTCTTTCATTTGTTCGGGAGTTACCAAAAGAGTTCTAAGATGATCTACAGGAATATTTCCCTTCCAAGGAGAATTGTATTTAGGTTCTTGCTTCTTAATTTTCGGATCAGTACCTTCCGTCTTATTCGTATCGGAAGAAGAGGGTAGAGGGTTCTGGATCGTTTCCTTGGTATTCTTATTCGGATCTTCTTCAGAATATGCCGGTATACTAATAACAATAGTTATTAAGAGAAATAGGAAATTAAACTTTAGTTTCGGGATCGTATACATTCAAGAGTTGCCCACAGTAAAAGTATCTTTCTGAAACTTTTAGCAATTACTGTGCCAATTATATAAAAATATATGAATGTTGAATAAATTGGCGAATTAGGAGGATTTGTTGGGAATAGATCCAAGTAGATTCTTTAATGTACGGTGAAATTATATGCGTAGTGTATAATTTAGGTACGTTTTCTAGGAAAATTACTTCTGTAGTAACTTCGACATCTTTAGGGCGAGGGTAAATTAATGACTGAAATTGCTATTTTGGAAAATATTTAAAATTTGGCACAAAATTTGCTTACTAGGAGATGATGTCTATACTCAGTTTTTTACGGAAATTGAATCCGTAATGTTCTATCAATTCCAGTTCGAGTTCGTTATTGAAGCGGATTATACTCTTGGCAGTTTCTTCCAGTGAAACTAATAGAGGACCTTTTCTTCCTTCTTGGATTTCCTTTTGCAGATTCCAGAAGTATTTACTGTTTTGGAGGGACTTCTTCTTATCCGTTTGTTTACTTTCAGAAACTCTTTTGTAAACCGAAACTAGTTCACTCGGAGTTTTTATATTTATATCCACTTTTTTTAATTCGTAAGAGAAGTCGGGATCGTGCCCATTTTCGGATGCCTGTTTTGTTTTTGAGATCACGGAAGGGAGAAGTTTAGAAATGTCTTCATAGATCGGAAAGGCTGCAAAGATCCAATTCACTAGATTTAAGCAGGAAAGTTTTGCAGGAGATCTTTTGTATTCCGCCCAGACCTCTTCTAAGAAATCCGCTTGGGAATAGAAAAAAAACAAAATTTCATGCTCGTTCTTCTCTTTCATTTTATGGGTTGGAGCTTGGGGGACCCGTCAGTATCCAAGGGAACCCTTTTCTTTATATGCACGATAAATGCCAGATCTAAAAAAGAAAGGCAATTCGTTTCTGATCACCTTGAATCTTGATTCCAGTGTATATTCTGCGCTTGTGGCTTGAAATAGAAAGCAAATCTTGGTCGTAATAGTTTTGTCGAAGATACTACATTGCAGAGATTCTATACAAACTGCCTTAGAACCGAGGCTAATTGAGGCCCTTCTTCTTGAAAATAGATTCCAAAAGCCTCATTCCTGCCCAGTTTCCAAATAATCCAGGATCTGGCGTGATAATTGCATGACTATGAGTATGCAAAACTCCGAAACTTTTCAGACTACCTGCCCATACTGCGGGGTGGGTTGTGGCCTGAAGGTAGAAAAGTCTGGCCCTCTGGATATTTCTGTGAGCGGCGACCCGGATCATCCTACAAACAGAGGGATACTCTGTTCGAAGGGGATGAATTTGCATTATTCCGCCATGGATAGGACGGACAGGCTTTTGTTCCCTATGATGAGGGAAGATCGTTTTGCTCCTTTAAAAAGGGCAAGCTGGGACAAGGCTCTCGACTTCGCGGCGGAAAAATTCAAAAGTTTTATCAGAGAATTCGGTCCGGATTCGGTGGGCTTTTATGTTTCGGGACAACTTCTAACAGAAGAATATTATATTATAAATAAGTTAACTAAGGGTTTTCTCGGAACGAATAATATAGATACGAATTCCAGACTTTGTATGAGTTCCGCAGTCACAGGATATAAAATGGCATTCGGAGAAGATGCTGTCCCTGTCGGTTACGAGGACTTGGATCTTGCGGATTGTTTTTTGGTGGCAGGTGCAAATCCTGCCTGGTGCCATCCGATCGTGTTCAGAAGGATTGAAGCGAGAAAAAGAGAAAATCCGAATATCAAATTGATCGTGGTAGATCCTCGTAGGACTGAATCTTGCGAACATGCGGACATTCACCTCCAAATAGCTCCTGGAACAGACATTTATCTATTTCATGCAATTGCAAGAATTCTAATAGAGAAGGACTGGATAGATCCTAAGTTCATCCAAGATCATACGGAAGGATTTGAGGAATTAAAGACAAAAGTTTTTGAAATTTCTGTTTCTAAAGCTGCAGATATCTGTGGGATTTCTTCCGAGCTCATTTATAAAACAGCAGAATATATTTCTAAAGCAAATGGTTTTATTAGTCTTTGGGCCATGGGTTTGAACCAGAGTGTGGTCGGGGTAAATAAAAATTTAGCTCTGATCAATCTTTCTCTTCTTACTGGTCATATCGGAAAACCTGGCTCAGGTCCATTCTCCTTAACTGGACAATCTAATGCGATGGGAGGAAGAGAAGTCGGCGGACTTTGTAATCTTCTTCCTGCACATAGGGATCTGGAAAATCCGGAACATAGAAAGGAAGTCGCAAAATTTTGGGGAGTGGATTCTATTTCAGAGACTCCAGGTTATAGTGCGACTGAAATTTTTGAGAAGCTTGCTTCCGGACGAATGAAAGCTGTTTGGATCATTTGTACAAATCCTGCGGTAAGCCTTCCTGATGTGAGGGCTGCGGAGTCGGGTCTTCGTTTGGCGGAGTTTGTAGTTGTTCAAGATATTTCAGCCGATTCAAGTGTAATACCTTTCGCGGACCTTGTTTTGCCTGCAGCGGGATGGGCAGAGAAGAAGGGCACGATGACAAGCTCTGATCGGAGTATTTCCGTTCTTTCTAAAATTTTAGAACCTCCAGGAGAAGCGAGAGCAGATTCTTGGATCATACAAGATTTCGCAAAGCGAATGGGATTCGGTTCCTCTTTTCAATACTCGGATGAAGAAGAAATTTTTCTAGAACATTGCAGACTGACTGAAGGGACTAAGATAGATATATTAGGTTTAGATTATGAAGAAATTCGTAAACATAGGACCATAAGATGGCCTTATCCTCAAAAAGGACATTCGGATAATATAAGACTATTTGGTGACGGAAAATTTTATAGAAAGAATGAAAGGGCAAGGATCCATTCTGTAAGATCCGAAGATGACTCGGAAAAGCCGGACGAAGATTTTCCTTTAGTGCTTACCACAGGCCGGATCAGGGACCAATGGCATACGATGACTCGGACCGGTAAGGTCAAAAAATTAAGAGAACATAGACCTGAACCATTTTTAGAGATCCACCCGGATGATGCTTACAAATACGATATCAAAGATGGAACAGTGGTAACTATTTCGAGTAGGAGAGGATCTGTTCGTGCAAAAGCACTTCTGACTGAATCCATCAAACGAGGCGTTGTGTTTTTACCGATGCATTGGGGAAGAAAGAATGGGACGGATATATTCAGATCTAATAATCTTACAAGTTCCGCTTCTGATCCTTTTTCCAAACAGCCTGGTTTTAAAATTTCTGCAGTCCGTATCACTCCTTATAAAAAACCGAAAGAGAAAATACTCATAGTAGGTGGTGGAACTGCTGCTTACGCATTCCTGAAACAGTATAGGGATCTTGCTCCCGGTGACGATATCACAGTTATGTGCAGGGAGGAAAATCCGTTTTATAATAGAGTGCTTCTTCCTGATTATATTGGAGGAGAGAAGGAATTTGACGATCTGATGCCGACTGATCCTGACGAAGTCAAATCCTGGAATTTGGATCTGTTCCCAAATAAATCGGTCCAGATGATCTATACGGAAGGGAAGAAGGTCCGTGATACGGAAGGAACATTATATTCTTATAATAAACTTGTGCTTGCAATGGGAAGTTCTCCCGTTTGGCCTGCTAAGGTGCCTCCTGAGATGCAGGGAGTATTTAGTTTAAGAAGTAAGGCCGATGCGGATCGTATCAAAGGTTTTTTTGTTCCAAAATCTCATGCTCTGATCGTAGGTGGAGGGCTTTTAGGATTAGAACTTGCTGCCGCTTTAAAAGGTGTAGGAGTGCAAGTGACTGTTCTTGTTAGATCGGATCGTTTGATGTCCCAAAAGTTGGACTCAGTTGGAGCAGATATCTTAAAAGAAGAAATACTTGCGAGAGGGATCGAATTAATATTTGAATGTGAGATCTCTAAAATAGAAGGAACTGAAAGGGTTTCTAAAGTTCAACTTACGAATGGGAATTTTATAGAACCTGACGGGATCATCTTTGCTATCGGGACCAAGCCGAATTTCGAGATCGCAGTTAAAGGCGGATTGGATTGTAATAGCGGGGTAGTGGTGGATTCTTTCTTAAGATCTAGTGACCCGGATGTATATTGTATAGGAGAAATTGCGGAACATAAAACCGGGACTTACGGAAATATTTCTGCAGTAGATGACCAGGCTAAAATAGCTGCTCAACATCTATTCGGTTATGCATTTAACGAATACACCGGGTCCTTGCATGCTCATATCTTAAAAATCCCAGGCTTGGAACTTGCTACCATCCGTCTTCCCGATGTTCCTATGGAAATTCCTAAAGACAAAAGAGGAGAATTCGAAGAGATCATATTCTTAGATCGTAAAAAGCATTTTTATAAGAAATGTATTATTCGAAACGATAGATTGGTAGCTGCCATACTGATTGGAGATAAATCTTCTTTCAGTAGAATGAAAGACTGGGTTTCTTCCGGCATTGAATTAGGAGATCGCAGAAAACATCTTTTAAATGACGGTGAGATGATGAAACCTCTCCAAGGAAAGGTTGTCTGTTCTTGTAATGGAGTAGGTGAAGGTAATATTAGAGAAGCCATCCAGAATGGAGAAAGGACCCTGGAGGCTATTGGTAGAAGGACAGGAGCCGGAACAGGATGTGGAAGCTGCCGTTTGGAAGTGACCACTATCCTGAAAAGTATGTTAAAAGAAGTTTAATGAATTAATCTTGTTTAAACTTAGATGCCGTTAATAAAGCTTCTGCTCTTACTTTGTTTCCATTTTTATAATGTAGCTTACTTAAATGTTCCAGGTTCTTAGAATGGGACGGATCTCTCATTAGAAGAACTTCTCCGAAATCGATCGCCTTATCGTAATTCCCAAGTCTTGCAAGTGCATAAGAAACCCAAAGATAGACAGCGCTATCATCCGGATATTTTTCCAAATACTTTTGGCCTTCAGAGCCGACGTAGATATAATCTTTCTCTTCTATCGCTGTTCTGAGCGCTTTTCTGCGATTTGCTTTTTCGGAAATTGTATCCGGAGCCTGTTGGTTTTGGAAAGGATCATCCAAAATATCCGCAACAGAAGTCATCTCTTCCTTATAAGAAATTCTTACAAGGCTCAAGTCGTCGATGATATCACCTCTAGAATGAATCAGAGCTTCTATTTGTAGTAATTCTGCTTTTGCCTCTTCTACATCTCTTAAGAATGCTCTTTCGTCTTCGTTGATAATCTGGTTTCCGTCTTCGTTGATCCCAAGTTGTACATCGTCTCTTCCGTCGGAGCCGATTAAGATTACATCGTTCGGTTTGAGTTGGAGTGTTTGTACTACGAAAACTTCTTCCGGATCTTCCACTCCTACTTTTCTTAACATTCCATTTTCGGATAAGAAGTCTGCTCTTCCGTCTCTATACATCACTACTTGAGGATGTTCTGCATTTACGAAATACATTAGACCCGATTCTTCGTCTACGATACCTACTACCATGGAGATCAACATTCTACCATCGAAGGAAACGAATACGCTCTTCAATTCATGATAACATCTTCTGAGCCAATGTTCCGGGAAGAGTTCCTGCATTTCCGCAGTGTTTTGGGTCCTTGTGACTATGGTCTTAAAAATGGTTCCCATGATGAGAGCTCCACCGGCTCCCTGCATGGATTTTCCCATAGCATCACCATTAAAGAAAACTAATACAGGTCTTCCTTTTAATTTTAAGGAATATACTGCGCATAAATCTCCGCCCAATTCTCCCTGCCAATTTCTGAACTGGAACCTTTTCTTTTGGCGGCAAAGTATTTCTGCTCGTACGATATCGCTATGTCCATAGTTCCCGGCTAATGGTTGCATCAACTGAGAGGTTAGGAAATAATCCCCATCTTGTTGGTGTTTGAGTTCTTTTATCTCGGTTAGGCTTTTTTGAAGGTCATTCGTTCTTTGGCGAACCTTTTCTTCAAGACTAGCGTTTAACTCCTCTACCTCATTGTGAACACGAACGAAACGATTTGCTAATATGAATGCGATCCCTAATATAAATGCCAGGAATGTAAAAGGCATGATAAGCGCAGAATTGATAAGCCTATTCGTTACCGCATAGTCATGTAGACCGCCGAGGGCGATTAATGCAACTCCACCTAAGAGTAGCCTTGCATCAGAATTTCCCTTCCAAGCGGATCTTCCCGTAATGAATGAAATATAAGGAAGAACAAAAACTACTGTAAGTCCGGCAATGATGGTAAGTAATAAATCTCTAATGTATTGGTTTACAAATATATCTAAGAAGCCTACAATTCCATAAAGTGCAGCGGAATATACTGCAAATTTAGGATGTTTTCCTTGGAAGAACCTCGCAATAAATAAAAGAAGGCTTCCTATGAACATCATTAGAGAGAACTGATCTACTTTAGACTGTAATTGTCTATGGGATCCGAAAAGTATCTCCGCAGTGGAATTATTAGTAAGATGGAATATGGAGAAGAAGATAGCAAACAATCCGAAATATAAATTAAATATATCGCTTGGTCTTCTGATCGCTAAAAGAAGATGATAAAGTCCTACGCTGATATAAACTGCAGCTAGTAAGAATGCAACACTCAACTCCAATCCGAATTTTTTAAAAATAGATTCCGAAAGTCCTAAAGAAACTTTAGGTCCGCTCCAATGGAAAGGTTTTCCTGGGATCTTGCAGATTTTTGCATAAATATAATTTTCGCCACCCGGGCGGAATGCGGCGGCAGGAAGAACGGATACAATTCTTCCGTCTTGTCCGGAAAGATAAGGATCTCTTCGCCCTGTTTTTCCGATCAGACCTAATTTAGAAGTTTCGTTTAAATAAAATTCTGCAAAGTCCGAACTGTGACCTGAGTCGATTGCAACCGAGGTCTGCTGATTCATCCAGGAACGGACCTTCTCCGGTAGCGCATGACGTATCGAAATACATCCATCAAAATTTTGATAAACATCATCCGAACTAAAATCAAATGGGACAGTGATCTTAGTTCCTTTTTTGAAATCGGGATTTGTATTATTATCCGAGATAAATTCCCATTCTCCATTCAAGGAAAGAATAGAATCTTCTGCGATCCAAGAGGCCCTCTCACAATTACCAAGGAAAAAAACTAGGCAGAATATAAGAAGTTTTTGTGAGACAAATCTGTGTAAATTGGATGGAATGAGAAATTTCAGTTTGGTCATTACGATTCTTGTAAAAAGTCAGCTGCAGGGTATAATACCCCAATTTATTGGCAAGAGCTAAATCCTAAGACGTAGCATGATTGTAATTTTCGACCGGGAAAGGTCGGAAAATTATTGAAAACCGGAAATATCTCTAACGTGCGAATTTTTCTGTGAGTAATTCCACTCTTTTACGTAATACTTTTGTTTTTGGAAGATCTGCAGAAAGTCCTTCCAAGGCCAGGAAAAACACTTTTGCAGTTTCTTTGTCTCCTAATATCTGTTCCGCGAATTTGATAATTTGGCGTTCGTATTTTTGAGTGCTCTTTGGAGATAATTTAGAACAGGTTTCATAAAACTCTGAGGTCTTGGGCTTTCCTTCTATTTTAGCCCAGGGCTCGATCAATACTAACTCACAGACGCGCAGGAGTTTTTGTTTAGAGGAAATATTTTGGCTTAAAATCTTCTCCGCTTCTTCATAACTTCCTTCCAAGGTATAATCGAAGATCCCTTCGTATAGATCTTCCTTGTTCTTGAATTTTAAATATAGAAGAGGGCGAGACAAATTCGCCTGCTTGGCGATATCATCCATGGAAGTTTTGGCATACCCAAATTGAAGAAAACAGTATAAGGCGGCGTCTAAAATTTCCTTTTTTCTTTCCTCATCTATGAGAGATATCTTTCGGGTCATAAGATTATTTGACAAATTCATAAAAAAATGTCAACTTTATCCGGATTCCCAGGTCTGAAAAATTGACAAGTTAGATTAAAATTGTCAAAATGTAAGAATGATCTATTTCCGGACTTCGGGAGATCCATTCTAAACGAGGAAATAATAAAAAATGAAGAAGGTACACAGCTCTCGAAAATGGCTCTTCCCGGTCCTGGTCGTCCTCCTGGGTGGATCATTTTTTTATACCTGCCAAGCAATGGGTAAAAAGGCGGAAGGAGAAAGACTGATCAGAATACAAGCCTCTCCTCACTGGAAGGATGGGCAATTCGTAAACCCTCAACCTCTGATCAACGATTTCTGGATGGCATTGGGTAGTATGTTCAGACAAAGTGTGGATGTAAGTCCTAAAGATCCTGTCCCGGTTGTTTATGTGGAAAAATCAAGATTTTCTAAATTACCTGAATCTGGTTTGAGGGTCACTTGGTTTGGACATTCTTCTACATTGATAGAATTAGATGGAGTTAGGATCCTGACTGATCCTGTTTGGTCCCAAAGAACTTCACCTTCTTCATGGATTGGTCCTAAAAGATGGTATCCTCCTTTGATTTCATTGGAAGATCTTCCTGAAATTGATCTAGTATTAATTTCTCACGATCATTATGATCATATGGATTTCGGGACAATTTCAAAACTAAAAGATCGAAACATACTATTTGTAGTTCCGCTTGGTTTGGGAGCGAATCTTTCCTATTGGGGAGTTCCGACAGAAAAGATCATGGAGATGGATTGGTGGGAAACTGCGAAGATCAAAAACTTAGAAATAGTAAGCACTCCTGCAAGACATGCGTCCGGTAGATATCTTCTAGACAATGATGAAAAACTTTGGTCCAGTTATGCTCTTCTTGGGCCAAAACATAGAGTTTATTTTTCGGGAGATACAGGATTATTCCCTAAGATGAAAGATATCGGCGAAAAATACGGACCTTTCGATCTTACTATGATTGAAACAGGTCAATATAACCAAGCTTGGCCGGACTGGCATATCGGGCCGGAACAAGCAGTCATCGCTCATACACAACTCAAGGGAAAGGTCCTTCTTCCGATCCATTGGGGGCTTTTTGCTCTTGCTTCTCATGGATGGACTGAGCCTATAGAAAGAGTTTTAGAAAAATCTAAAGAACTTGGGGTTACGGTGATCACTCCTAAACCTGGAGAAAGTGCGGAACCTGGTTTACAAAAAGATTATATTGCCTGGTGGCCTAAACTTCCTTATAATTCCGCAAAGGAAGATCCTATCTTATCCAGCCAATTGGAAGAAAATACTGCGAGCGCGAGGTAATCATATGAAATTAAAAGTAATCATCACAGGTTCCACAGGAATGGTGGGAGAAGGTGTTTTGTTAGAATGTTTAGAAGATCCGAATATAGAAAAGATACTTCTGTTGAACAGAAAACCTTATGGCATTTCTCATCCGAAAGTAGAGGAGGTCCTACATTCTGATTTTTCAGATATTTCCGCAATCAAAGAGAAACTGAAAGGATATAATGTATGCTTTTTCTGCTCGGGGGTTTCTTCTATTGGATTAAGTGAAGAAGAATTTTTCAAACTCACTCATACATTGACATTGCATGTAGCGAGCACATTAGCTTCTTTAAATCCTAATATGAGTTTTTCCTATATTTCCGGAGCAGGAACAGATAGCACTGAAAAAGGAAAAACAATGTGGGCAAGAGTAAAAGGTAAAACAGAAAACGATCTATTAAAACTTCCTTTTGCAAAGGTGTATAATTTCCGTCCAGGTTATATGCATCCAACTCCTGGAGCAAAAAATACTTTATCAGCTTACAAATATATTGGTTGGAGTTTTCCAATCTTAAGAACGATTTTCCCAAAACGTGTTTCTACTCTGAAACAACTTGCCGTTGCTATGATACGTGCGAGTGAAAATGGTTATAGTAAGAATACTATAGAAGTGGAGGATATTTTGGAGTTGTCCAAGACCTAAAATAACCTTTTAGTTTTTGCTTGCAATTTTCCTAAAAATGTTCGGACTTCAATTGGATGTCTAAATCGGCGGGGAAAGTTCCTTTGATCCATTTGTCCGAAATTTCGGAAAATGTTCAGGATAAAATATTCTACGCGGGTAGGTTGGAAGACCTACCTCCTAGTTTTTCTGAATATGATAGCTCTCACAGACATTCTTACTTTGCGGTTTTTTATTTTTCGGAAGGAAAAGGAACTCATAAGATAGATTTCCAAAATTTTGAAATAGAAAAGAATTCGATTTTCTTCTTAAAACCCGGACAGGTTCATTCTTGGAAATTTGATAAGAAACCAAAAGGATTCGCTCTAAAGATCAGTCCTGAATTCTATCTGGAACAGAATGAAAAAAATTCCGAACTTAGAAATTATCCGTTTTTCGGATATGAACCCGGGTTATCTAGGATCTTACTCAAAAATCTCTCAAAACTAAAGTCAGACTTTATCAGATTGGTAACCGAATTCGAAGAAGGTTCGGAACCTAAAATTTTATTTTTACTCAGCCAATTGATCTTATTGCAGATCAAAAAAGAATACGATACTTCTTCCGAATTATTCATAAAGAAGAATCGACCCGTTTTCGAATTTCAAAGTTTATTAGAAAAACATTTTCTAAAAGAAAGAGGGACTTCTTTTTATTCCAGAAGATTGGGCCTTGCTCCTAATACTTTAAATCGTCTTTGCCAAAATATTTTAGGAAAATCTGCCAAGTCCGTGATCCATGATAGGGTTTTACTTGAATGTAAAAGATTATTGATACATTCGGATCTGAATATCACTCAGATCTGTTTTGAGTTGGGATTTATGGATAATGCATATTTCAGTAGATATTTTAAAAAACAGACAGGTGTGACCCCCGAACAATTCAGGGAGTCTGGACGAAAAGCACAATAAAATACATCTTTCGTCCATTTACTTTTTTTAGACTTTTCATATTCTTCTTTATGGAACCTTAGGGATCCATATTAGGAGATTTTAATGTTAGAGAAGTTTTTTGCAACCGAGCCGAATTTTATTTTTACGGTAGCTAGATTGGTTTTGGGGATTGTTATGATCCCTCATGGCGCTCAAAAATTATTCGGATGGTTCGGCGGTTATGGTTGGAGTTCTACTCTGGGATTTTTTTCCTCGCAGGGAATTCCTACCCTCATCGGAGTTCTTGTGATCTTGGCAGAATCTTTCGGAGCTTTGGGATTGATCTTGGGATTTTGTACTAAATTATCCGCTTTTGGGATAGGTATCACAATGTTGGGAGCGGCGATATTCCAAAGACAAAACGGATTTTTTATGAACTGGTTTGGGAACCAAGCAGGAGAAGGTTATGAATATCATGTCTTAGCAATGGGACTTGCGTTTATCCTGACATTCTCCGGCGGAGGAGCTTATTCATTAGATACGGTATTTTCCGAAAAATTGAAATAGATAGATGTAATATAGATATGTTCCTGGACCATTTCCGGAACATGTCTATATTAAGAACTTATGATTTACGTCTCTCTATTTTGAATTCTTTCCATCCTAAATATAAATTCCCCAAGCCTGATATTAAAAATCCAATACCGGTCCAGAAAACGATCGTAAATATTCCTATCAAAGGAAAGAACAATACGAATATCGCAAAAAGTAAGGTGGAAATACCTAACACGAGAACATATCCCCAATGAGAGTTTCTTAACCTGCGTATTTCGATAGAGAAGGATATTAAGGAAACGGACCGAAATATCAGTAAAAATCCGAATACAAATGGGAGTGTGACTGCGGTGATTTCCGGATGGAGGAATAATAAGGAACCTATCAAAATGTCTAGGATTCCTACCACTAAATTCCAGATGAATATCTCGGTGTGTTTTTTATTATATAAAGAAAAGATGATATGGCTTGCCCCGGTGGCAGCTAAGATTACGGAAAAAGCAAGAGCCAATACTAAAAAACTTTGTCCTGGAAAAAGCACGGTTGCGATACCGGTTGTGATCCAAAGGACTCCAACTAATATTTGGATCCACCAATGTTTGGAATCTTGAAATGTTATGTTTGTCATGAATTGTCTACTTGATTGTAATCGATAAAAAATCGGCGAATTTGAAATGGATTCGCCTTATTCGGCCCTTAGGAAGGGGGTTCCATTCATTTCAAATACTCTTATATCAGTTTTAAGCCAATTTTTAGGGTCAGTCAACAGCGGAAGGGAGAAACAGCACGATCCAAAAAGGCAAAAGCAAACCTACAGGGTTTTCCGCTTGATTATGATTGCGGAGAAACTGATATTACGTAATCTACCGATGACTTACGCAGAGATATTACTATTTAGGAGTATATGGAAAACGAAGTTAGAATAAAAAAAGTTTTGGATAATATGCCTATCCTATTCTTTTCCTTGGATGAGAACCTTAGGCCTGTTTCCTGGAACTATGAATGTGAAAGAGTTTTAGGATTTTCTTCCGAAGAAATTCTAAACGATAAAAACTTCTCCTTTAAAAATCTAATCCAGGTAAAAGGGGAGGGAGAATCTTCCGGATTCAATCCTGAACTTTTGAACTCTGAGTTCAAAAATTGGGAATTGGATCTAATCTCTAAGGATGGAAAAACAAAGTTAGTCTCTCTTTCTAATATTTCGTCTGAGTCAGGCTCCATAAATTGGTTTGTGGGTGTGGATATCACAAGGACCAAGGAGATCGAAAGAGAATTAACGAGTTCATTAAAGGAACTTTCCGATTTTCAGACTGCACTTAATGCGGTTTCGATCGTTGCGATCACGGATAAAGCCGGTACGATCATTTATGTGAACCAAAACTTCTGTGATATAAGCGGTTATTCAAGAGATGAACTTTTAGGCCATAACCATCGTATCATCAACTCCGGGTACCACCCTAAGGAATTTTTTGTAGATCTCTGGAAGACGATTGCAAAAGGAAAGATCTGGAAGGGTGAGATTAAGAACAAAGCAAAAGACGGAAGATATTACTGGGTGGATACAACCATTTCTCCTATCTTGGACAGTAATGGAAAACCTTACCAATACCTTGCGATCCGAAACGATATTACCGAAAGAAAAGAAACAGAGGAGAAGGCGAGACACGCAGAGAATAATCTGAAAATCCTACAAGATAGGATGAGCCCTCATTTCCTTTTTAATACTTTAAGTATTATTCATTCTTATTTACAAACAAATCCCGGACTTGCTGATTCTGCAATTTTGATGCTTGCAGATAATTATAGATTTCTAATGGACCAAGCGAATCAGCAACTTGTCCCGTTCGATATAGAATGGGAGTTTATGGAAAATTATCTCCAACTTTTGAAACTCAGATTTTCTGATTTCTTGGAAGTAGAATCTGAAAAGTCGGGAAATTTTAGACAATGCCAAATCCCTCCCTTAACTTTGCAACCTCTTGTGGAAAATTCTTATATTCATGGTTTAAGAGATAGGAAAGGAAAAGGTAAGATCAGCGTAAAAGCTTCTATCGAAGATGGAAAAACTTTAGTGACCATCCGAGATAATGGAAAGGGCCTAAGTGATGCAAATATTCATTCCAGAAGTATTGCAAACATCTCGGAACGTCTGAAATTTTATCTTTACGATTCCGAAGTAAAAATTGAAAATCATCCTGAGGGTGGCGCGATAGTCACTATCGGTTTTAAATCAGCGAAAAATTAGAAACGTATGACAGAATGGAAAACACTAATCGTTGAGGATGAGGCACCTACCAGGGAACTACTCGTAAATTATTGTTTAGCCCGACCGGAATTAAAATTAGTAAAAGTCGCTAAAGATGGGGAGGAAGCGTTAGAATATCTTCAGAATGAAGAATTCCATCTTGCGTTTTTGGATATCAATCTTCCTATTCTTTCCGGTTTAGATATTTTAGAAAGACTGGAAAATCCTCCTTACATTATTTTTATCACTGCCCTAAGAGACAAAGCAATCGAAGCATTTGAATTTGGAGTGATAGATTATCTTCTCAAACCATTTTCTAAAGAACGATTTTTTAAGGCCGTGGATCGTGCATTAGAAATTTTGGGGAATGAGGCGGATAAACCTTCTAAGAATATTTTTAATGAACATGGGCTTTTTATTTTAGAAAAGGAAAATCATTTTCTAATTCCCTATGGAGAGATCATCTATATTTCTTCCAGAGATAATTTTAGTGTGGTCCATACCGAAAAAAGACAGTATGTAACTTATAAATCCTTGAAAAGTCTCGAGCAAAAACTTCCTCCTGGCAAGTTTTTGAGAATATATAAACAATACATAATTAATCTGGAAAAGTTATCTCATTTACAAAGTGATAATATGGGAAATTATTCAGTTCATTTAAAAGATGAGGATGAAACACAACTTCCTGTAGGAAGAAAATATATCTCCAAGATTAAAGAACTTCTTTAATTTCTCCCTGTGATTCTGCCGTTTAAGAACGGATTTCCCCGTATTCCATCTCCGCCATTGACTTAAGAACGAAATTTACTTATCCTTTTCCCTTTGCTGCTAAGCAGGAATAATCACGCCAAAAGGGGAATATCAGGTGGAGAAGCAGAAAGAGGATCGTCTCGCAATTTTACAATTTTTAGGAGGAGTGGGAACGGTTACCGGTTCCAAATATCTCTTAAAAGTATTCGGTAAAACTATACTGATAGATTGCGGGCTTTTTCAAGGAGAGAAAAAGTTAAGACTTTTAAACTGGGACTCGGACCAATTTTTTCCAACCGAAATAGATCATATTCTTCTTACCCATGGGCATTTGGACCATTGCGGATATTTGCCAAGAGCGGTCAAAAAGGGATTTAGAGGCAAAATATTCGGTACAAAACCTACATTAGATGTAGCTAATATAGTTCTGAAAGACAGTGCAAAACTGCAGGAAGAAGACGCAGAACTTGCAAATGCTGGCGGATATTCCAAACATAAACCCGCTTTTCCTTTATACGATAGTGAGGATGCGGAAAAAACGATCAAATTATTCCAAGCAGTGGAGATTGGAGAATGGTTCGAACTGGAACCGAATATACGATTTCGTTTCAGGTATAATGGCCATATTTTAGGAGCTAGCTTCATAGAGTTGAAGGTCGGAAATAAGACCTTAATTTTCTCAGGAGATATTGGAAGAGATGAGGATGCTCTTTTATTTGCTCCGGAAAAGCCCGAAGAAGGGGATATTATCCTAATTGAATCCACTTATGGAAACAGGATCCATAGGGGAAATCCGATCAAACGTTTGGCCCAGTTGATCCATGAATTCTCCACTTCTAAAGGGACAATTATCATTCCTTGTTTTGCCGTAGAAAGAATTCAGGCAGTCATGTATTTGATTTGGAAATTAATGAAAGAGGGTGAGATCCCTAATATTCCGGTGTATATGGATTCTCCCATGGGTTCCAAAGTTTTAGATTTATTTAATGTATACGGAAGTGAATGGCATAAATTAAAGGAAGAAGAGTTAGCCGAACTTAAAGAAGATATATTCTGCATCACTGAATCTTCCGAGACCAAAAAAATAGCTAACAAACGAGGTCCTAAAATTGTGATCGCTGGAAGTGGAATGGCCACAGGGGGGAGAGTACTTTCTTATTTGGAACATTCTTTAGGAGATCCTAATTCTTTAGTATTATTCGTAGGTTACCAGGCGAAAGAGACCAGGGGAAATAAACTATTAAGGGGGGATACGGAGATCAAGATTCGAGGCAAATACCACCAAGTTAGATGCGATGTCCAGAATATAGATGGACTATCCGCTCATGCCGATCAAACGGAACTGATCAATTGGTTATCCAAGATCAAAACACCACCTAAAGAAGTGTTCATTGTGCATGGGGAAGAGGATGCAAGTCGGATCTTGGGAAATAGGATCCGCAATGTATATGGTTGGGAAACAAGAATCCCGGAAAGGGGAGAAGTTTTCGAATTCGAGGTGTAATCAGGGATTTAGGGCCTAGAATTTTCACCCTGGAAATCCGCAGGAAATCACCTCAATCGGTAGGATATCCCACCGGCCCTTGACCTTTGCTTTTTTCTCACGTATGGTAAATACATCGAGATAGAAAAGGGACTTAAAACATGACTAGCGCAGTAAAAATC
Organism: Leptospira andrefontaineae; assembly: GCF_004770105.1. NCBI lineage: Bacteria > Pseudomonadati > Spirochaetota > Leptospiria > Leptospirales > Leptospiraceae > Leptospira > Leptospira andrefontaineae. The sequence continues at coordinate 57,048 of NZ_RQEY01000018.1, forward strand.
GAAGCTGAAACAAACCGAGTTTTACCAAGAGAAATTTTTCCAAAAGAAAATATTCTACACCACCATGAACTTAATTTTACCCGTAGGAAGATTTCCAAAAACGAGATCTTATTCTCTCAAGGAGAGCAGGCCAACGGATTTTATATAGTCGAGACCGGCTCCATCCGATCTTATAGAACTTCCGGTTCCGGAGAAAAACAGCATACATTCAAAATTTACCATCCAGGTAACTGGGTAGGGATCAGAGACGCTGCTATCGGCGGAAATTATCTGCACCATGCTGTTGCACTTGTTGAATCCACTGTTTTATTTGTGGAAGAAGAAGAACTCCGCAGACTTTTAAATTCTGATTCTGAATTCCAAAATTCAGTATTTAGACAAGTGACTATAGAAGCAGTAGAAGCGGAGAATAAGATCTATTCTTTAGGAACTCGTCAGGTTCACGCAAAACTTTCAGAATTTTTATTACAATTATCAGAGTCCCAAGACTCGGAAGAAGATCTTCCATTCACTCGTGAGATCATGGCATCCATGATCGGTGTGACTACAGAGACCTTGGTACGTGCCTTGGCTGATTTCAAAAGCAGAGGTTGGGTGGAGATAGACAAAAGAAAAATAGTTATCAAAAATGAAGAGGCTCTTCTTCGTTTATTGGATTAAGTATCCGAACCTTTTCTAAATCGAAAATTAAAGTTTTATAAAATGGTCCGGTATGATTTTCAAACCACTCTCGACTTTCAAGTGAATCGGGTCCAGCTGAAAGGAGAACTTTTTATTCCAAGCCAGGCTGCGTTTTTAGCGGTCCTGGTTTTGGATGAGAAGGAAGACAAATTTGCGGATCGATTTTCTAAGATGAGAAATTTTCTGAATGAAAGGGGAGTGGCTACTCTTTTTCTAAAAGGTTTATTGACCCAAGAAGAAAGGGAAATCCACGCAAATCGTTCCGATATTAATCTTTTGTCAGATCGTCTTTCGGAGATCACTAAACAGATCAAAAATATAGACGGTGCAAATTCTTTAAAAATTTCTTATATAGGTTCGTCCGCAATTGCCGCTAGAATGTTCCGGGCAGCCGGAAGTTCAGATTCTCCCGTGGAAAGTTTGATACTGATAGGGAATGGTCTCCAAGAGTATAGTGGAAAGTTCTTGAATGCTTCCGTATTAAATATTTTAGGTGAACTTGATTTTACCGGAAGAATAGTGAATCGTTCTGTTCTTTCTAAGATAGAAAGCTCTATTAAAAAAGTCTATTTTGTACCTGGATCTCCCAGCCATTTTGAGGATAATACAAAATGGTTCATGGTATCGGAAGCGATACAAAGATGGTATCTATTCCCTGAAAAAAGATCCAGGGAATTCTCCGAATTTTAAGATTTAATGATGGTGGTGGTGATGTCCGCCTTCTTCCGTTTTTTCCCCAGGCTCAGAATGATGATCATGAGTATGATTCATTCTAAACAACATCAAAGAAATAGAAAGAAGAATGATCGCAAAGCCTGCGAGTTTGAGTTTGTCTTTTCCGAATTTCGCTAAGATCATTCTGGATCCTAAACCAAATCCGAAAAGTAAAGGAAATGTACCTAAAAAGAAAAAGAACATACTGAGTGCGCCGAATGCCGGTGAACCTGTTGCAAATGCCATTACGAATGCGGGATATAAAATTCCACAAGGTAGAAATCCAGTCAGCATTCCGAATGTAAATCCGATCACTAAGCGAGAACTTGGGCTTTTATTCTCTCTGGCTTTTAGAAGTTTAGATCCAACTTTAGAGAATACTTTGGAAAAAAACCTATTTTGGGTCCAATCTTTTTGGAATAGGATAGAAACTCCGAAGAGAAGTATAAAAGCTGCTCCAAACCAAGCTGCAAATTCTTGAGCAGGAAGTAAGAGTGAAAGGCTTTGGTTTGTGATGTTTCCTAAAAATCCAAAACCCAAACCGATAGAAGTATAAGAAACCAATCTCCCTAGATTATATAAAATTTGTAAAAGGACAGGACTCGTTTTTTTGTCAGAAGGAGAAAGTGTTAGATTTAAACTTCCCGCTAAAGGTCCGCACATTCCCAGACAATGGAAAGAACCTGTTAATCCATTTAAAAAAGATCCGAATAATATCGCAGATACCAGTTCCATGATAAACTCCTAATTCGATTTGTCCTGTTTGTCTTCTTCGAATAACATTCTGTATTTAGGGCCCTCGATATCTTCATATTGGCCTGATTTGAGATTGAGTAGGAATATGTAAAATGCTCCGAATGAGATCATGAGTGCGATCGGAATTGTTAAATACAAAGCGTTCATGTAAATACCCTATTTTTTAAAGAAATTGAATTTAATACTACAGTTAGAGAGCTTAATGTCATAAAGCCGGCACAGATCACAGGAAGCATTAAACCTCCCGCCGCGAGAGGAATCATTATGGAATTATAAACTAAGGAAAGGCATATATTTTGTAAAATTACTCTTCTTGTTTTTCTGGCAATCAAGACAGATTTTGGAAGTGAATCCAATCTGTCCTTCACCAGGATAATATCCGATTTATCCAAAGAAAGATCAGAACCCATTCCCATGGAGATCCCCAGATCCGCCTGCGCTATACATGCAGAATCGTTGATCCCATCTCCTACCATAAGAACCACTTCTCCGGAAGATTGGGCTTCTATAATCCTTTCTTTTTTTTGTATCGGAGTTAGATTTGCTTTGAAGTTTTGAATACCTAATTCTTTGGAAAGTGTTTCCACCTTTGATGGAATATCTCCGGATAGAATTTCCATATTAGAAAAGAATGATTTTAATTCTTGAATGGAACCCTTTGCTTCGATTCTGGCCTTATCTCTAAATTCCCAGGCAACTAAAGGAATACCGTTTTCGGAAAGATGGACCCATCCATCATTGTCCGGTTTGTTTTCCCAGGCAAAGCTCTTCTTTCCGATCCTATAGATCTTGTCTTGGAATTTTGCTTCCATTCCTTCTCCTGGAATTTCTTTGTAGGAGTTCCAACCTGAGAAGTTGCTGCTATTTGGATCGTTCGAAATATCATCTATAGAGATTTTTTCCAAGAACTCAGGTGACTCACTCGTAAACGCTTCTATAATCGATTTAGCGATCGGGTGAGAGGAATTAGATTCTAATCGAATTGCAATTTCTCTAAACTGAGAGCGGTTTTCCTCTAACGCGAAATACTTTTCCGCGTTTAATTCTAATTTTCCTGTAGTCAAAGTTCCGGTTTTATCAAAGAAGATCCGGTTTGCTTTTGCTAAAATTTCCACGGATTCAGGATTTTTGACGAGAACCCCTTCTCTGGATTGAAGCAAATGACTGATCACGAGAGCGGCTGGAACACTTAAACCCAAAGCGCAAGGGCAGGCTACGATCAATACGCTGATCGTATTTAAGATTGCGTCTTCTGTTGAATAAAATCTAAACCAATAGATAAACGTTCCTACCGCAACAAATAGGACTACTTTGATAAATACTGCAGCCAGTTTATCCGTACTTCTTTGGATTTTCGGTTTTGTTAATAAAGAATCTTCTAATATTCTGCCTATTTGAGCCAAGGAACTTTCATTTGCATTTCCTTTTGCTTGGAATTTTACGTCTGTAGAAAGTGAAACCGAGCCTGCTTTGATCTCCGCTCCCTTGGATTTTCTGATTGGTTTACTTTCCCCTGTCAAAACGGATTCGTCGAAAAATGCAGTTTCTGATTCTAAGATCCCGTCTACTGGCGCCTTACTTCCCAAGGATAATCTGACTGTGTCTCCTTTTTCGATTGAGGATGCAGAATGTTTGGACCAGATTCCTTTTTTGGAAACTTCATATTCTTCAGGAAGAAGGGAGAGTAATTCTCCAATTTTAGCTCCTGCCTTATAGCGGATCATTGCTTCGAAATATTTTCCGAGTAAAATGAAGAAGTAGATGGTACAAACCGAGTCGAAGTAAACTTCTCCCTTACCGGAAATGGTTACATAGATACTATAGAAGTAGGCGAGACTTACTCCTGCAAATAATAATGTGTCCATTCCGAGTAGTTTTCTTTTCCAAGATTCGTAGGCTCCTTTCCAGAATGGATAACCTGAGTAAAAATAAACCGGAGTAGCAAATATCCAGGAAATATAATGGAATAAATTTTTAATATTGAATTCCATTCCTTCGAAATACCCGGCGTATAGACTTGCGGAGAATAACATGATATTCCCCCAGCAAAAGCCAGCGACTAACATTCGAATGCTCAATTCTTTGAATGGTTTCTCCACTTTAGATTCGGCTTTTAGTGGGGAATATAATTTGGCTTTATATCCTAAACTTTCGATTGTTTTTAAAATTTTTCCGAGTGTGATCTTAGAAAGATTGAATCCTACTTTGAGCCTTCCCGTTCCGAAGTTGATCCTAGCTTCTTGGACTCCTTCCGTTTTGGTCAGAACGGTCTCAATTAGCCATACGCAGGCAGAACAATGTAGGTTGGTGACTGTGATATATACATTTGAATCCGAGCCGTTCTTTTTTTCTAAATATTCCGAATATACGGATTCGTTGTCTAAATCTTCTAAGGAATTTTTTTGGACTTCTCTATCGATCGGTTCTAAGGATTGGGTACCTCTGATCTGATAGAATTGGTCTAGTCCGTTTTCGAGTAATAGATGAGAGATCTCTGCGCATCCGTTGCAACAATATTCTCTTTCCGATCCTTGTTCTGTTCTGCGTATAGATACTCCGTCAATTTCAGTATTACAATGAAAACATAATGTTTTGTTTTCTAATACTTTCAATGGATTACCTTAACTGATACGGTTTTTTCCAAAGTTCCTTCCGGGATTTTTGCAGAAACTGAAACTCTCCATTCTCCTGGGAACGGGATAGAAAGTGTTCCTTGGTATTTTCCTGGAATAATTTCTTTTAAGCTGATTGTTTCATTGAATTTTTCAGTAGCCGTTTTATCCAATAGGACTTTGATCTGTGCACCTTTGATCTTTTCTTGTCCGTGTTTGAATTCCAACTCTAGTTCTTGTTTTCCTGATTGGAGAAGTTTGGGATTTTGGATCCAATCCGCTTGGAACCCATATCCGTTCTCTATCATTTTTCTTTGAGAGAGAATGGATTGTTCGTATTTGAGTCCTTTTTCGTAATAATTGGAATCGATAGTGGGAGTATGTCCTGCTAATGCAAGTTTTACTGTGAAAAATGTGGCCACGAATAATGTTAGGAAGGCAAACTTAATCACCCAAAATGCTCTTTTTAAACTAACGTCCATGGACTATCCTCTCATCATTTGGTAATTTCCATCCGGATATAGATACCGGAAGTAGGAATGGAACTGTTTCCGATTTGGAATATTCAGAATCCTGAATGTCTATCACTTTTAGCTTAATATCATGACTTCTTCTTTTGGCGTCTTGATCCGCTATTTTAAGTTCTATAAATAGCCTGTATCTTTCTTCCGAGTTTCCTTTTAGTTCTACTGTGGCTTCTTCTGTTCCGCCGACGAGTATTCTTCTTTCTCCTTGAAGATCAGAAGTTTCTATTTCGAATTTTAAGGTTCTGTCTTTAGAGGTCAGATTTTGCATTTGTACTTCATAGAAGTTACGAACGATCCCTTCTTGGACTAACATAGGTTGGATGTTTCTGTCAGGAAGAACTGATAGATAGAGTGGGACTCTGCTGGATAATAAGATTCCTATAGCAGAAATTGTAAGAATTAAAGAAAGGGCGTAAACGATTGTTCTTGGGCGGACCCAGCGGATAGGAGATCCTTTTTGGGAGATTTGGTTTTCCGACCAATAGCCTATTAGTGATTTTTTATTTTCCTTAGCCATTTGTTTTGTGCATGCGTCTGAACATTTTCCGCATGCGATACACCAAGGATTTGCTCCATCTCTGATATCTATACCTGTAGGACATACAACAAGGCACATATTACAAGCGGTACAGTCACCGATCTTTGTTTTTCCCTTTCTTCTAGGTTCACCTCTTGTGTAATCATAGGTAATGTTTACCGAATGATTGTCCATCATCACTGTTTGAAAACGTGCATATGGGCAGCCGTATTTACAAAACTGTTCTCGTATGAATGCTATATCTGCATACATCGCGAATGTAAAAAATCCCAGAAATAGGGACCAGGTAGGGAAATCTAAATTAGGATTTTTGAAATAAGAGATCATTTGGTATGGATCTGAAAAGTAAGAGATCCAAGCAAAAGATGCAGCAAAGCTGACTAAGATCCAGGCTATATGAGTTAAAATTACTAATGCGGAGTTTGCGTCTTTTTTTCCATATTTGGAATCTTGGATTTTTCTTCCGATCCAATCAAAAATATCTGAGTAGATGGTTTGAGGACAGGCCCATCCGCACCAAACTCTACCGATTAAAGTAGTAAATAAGAAGAGGCAAAGTCCTGCCGCTATTAGGAATAGATGAAGAAAGTATCCTTCCTGTGGAATAAAAATATGACCGAATAGAAAAAACTTTCTATCCGGTATATCCAATCGGATAACTTGAAATCCGTCCCAGCGAATCCAAGGAGTTATAAAAAAGAGAAGTACCAAGAATACCTGGACGTAATTTCTGGCGGTCCTTATCTTTCCTTGCATTGGCCTTGAAATGATCATTGCTCCTCCTATTGATTCATTGGGACGGTTAACTTATTCGGAAGATTTTAGCTCCGGATTCTTGGAAGCCAACCAGGCAAGCACTTGGTAAACTTTTTCAGAACCTAATGAGTTCTCATGAGCAGGCATTGGTCCTCTACCTAACTTAGTCCTTTCTACGGAAATTCCCTTCATTACGGTTGTATAAAGTTCTAGATCCGTATTTCCATGCAGCCATTCTTTATCCATTAGATTAGGGCCTACTAGACCTTCTCCTGTTGGACCGTGGCAGGCTACACAATAGGTTTGGAATGCTTTCTGTCCTGCATTGATTGCGTCTTGATTCCCTCTGAATGGATTGGATCCGTCAGTGGACTCAACTGCAACGTTACGATTCGGGAATTCTTTCTCGTATTCTTGGATTTGGGCAGCGTAATACGCGCTTGTTCCCCAATCCGAAAACACGTGGAAATATACCGCATAAATTCCTGCGAAAATTATACATCCTAAGAACACCCATTTCCACCATTCAGGAAGAGGATTGTCTGCCTGTCTGATCCCGTCGAATTCCTTGTTTGGGTCGCTCATATTAATCCTCCTCCAGCATTCTGAATTTAGGTTTTTCCATTCTTTCCTTTCTGGAACTTCTATATACGTATAAGATAATCGTAAATATGGAAAGAACCAGGATAGGAAGTCTTAATGATTTATAGATTTGTAATGTATCTAGATCCATATTGCACCTTACTGTAAACTTTTGGACAATTCGGCAGTATCTCTTCCCAACTTCAGAAGATAAGCGATTAATGCATCTCCTGCTGTTTTGCCTGCTAAAAGGGTAGAAGCAGAAGAAATGTCTTCCTCAGTATAAGGAACTCCAACCTTTTGGAGTCCTCTCATATGGTCCGCGATCTTAGAAGCGTCGATGATAGAAGACTCTTCGAATAACCATGGATAAGCAGGCATGATGGAGCCTTTTGCTGTATCCCTTGGATTGATCAAATGTGTCTTATGCCATTCCGCAGAGGGTTGGATCTGTGATTCGTGAGCTAGATCCGGTCCCGTTCTTTTGGATCCCCATAAGAAAGGGTGGTCGTAAACATATTCTCCGGCTTTGGAATATCCGTCTTTTCCGTAAGAATGTTGCGGGTCGAAACGATCCACTTCCCATTTGAAAGGACGTATCATCTGAGTATGACAGTTATTACATCCTTCTTTCTGATAAACGTCTCTTCCTGCTAATTCTAATGCGTTATACGGTTTTACGTTCTGGATAGGTTCCGCAGTTTTCGTGAGAAAGAATGGAGGAACCAGTTCGAATAATCCTCCGATCAAGATAGCGATCGTAGTATATAAGGTGAATTTAACCCCGTGTTTTTCCCACTGATCGGTAAAACCGGAGAACCAATCCAATAATTTGTCGAACCAATTCATACAACTTTCTCCTCTTTTGATCCGATCCTTAGATCGATTTCCTTGAATCCGGAGCCGGAGTTCATTATAGTGCGGACAACATTATAGATCATGATGATCAGTCCAATCAGATATAAACCACCTCCGATACCTCGGAATAATCTATAAGGTTTCAGAGTTTCAGTGATCTGTACCCAGTTCGGGAATTTTAAAGCTCCTGTTTCGTCTATCGCTCTCCACATGGAACCTTCGCTGATACCAGATACCCACATGGATACGATATACAGTAAGATCCCGAGCGTCGCTATCCAGAAGTGAGTGTTTGCAAGTCTTTCAGAGAATAGGTTAGTATTCCACATCCTAGGTACCAGGTAATAGATGACTGCGAAGGACATCATTCCCACCCAACCTAAGGTTCCACCATGAACGTGACCAATGATCCAGTCGGTGTTATGACCTAAACCGCTTACAGCTCTTATGGAAAGAAGTGGACCTTCGAATGTGGACATACCGTAGAATGTAAGTCCTACGAGTAACATCTTCAAGGTAGCATCGGTTTTGATCTTTTCCTTTGCCTGTGTTAGAGTTAAAAATCCATTTAACATTCCACCCCAAGAAGGCATCCATAACATGATACTGAATACCATACCTGTTGTTTGTAACCAATCAGGAAGAGGAGAATAAAGTAGGTGGTGAGGACCTGCCCAAATGTATAGAAAGATCAAACTCCAGAAGTGAATGATGGAGAGCCTATGACTGTAGATAGGTTGTTTGATATGTTTGGGAAGGTAGTAATACATTAATCCCAAAAAAGGAGTAGTAAGAACGAAAGCAACGGCGTTGTGTCCATACCACCATTGGATATTAGCGTCATACACACCGGAGTATACCGAATATGATTTGATCCAACTTACCGGAATGGAAAGGTTATTTACTATAAATAGAATTGGGATAGTGACCCAAGACGCTATATAGAACCAGATTGCGGCGTATAATTGTTTTTCTTCACGAGTAAAGATCGTTGCGAAATAATTAATTAGGAAGATCACAAACCAGATCACGATCATAAGGTCCAAAGGCCATTCCAATTCGGCGTATTCCTTGGATTGGTTTAAACCTAAAGGTAATGTGATTGCTGCAGCTATTATCGTAAGATTGTATAGAAATAAGTGTAAGTTAGAAAGCTTGTCGCTCCAAATCCTTACTCTACAAAGTCTTTGCACCGTATGATAAGCTGTTGCGAATATGATACTTAATGCGAAACCGAAAATTGCCGCGTTCGTATGTAAAGGTCTTAGCCTGCCGAAAGTGAAGTAGGGTCCGAAATTCAATTCAGGATATACCATTTGGAAGGCGATCCATACTCCTACAAGCATGGAGGCTACACCCCAAACCAATCCCGATATCAAAAATCCTTTGACGATCGTATCGTTATATTTTTGTTCTGAAGAACTCATTCTTGATCTCTCCGGTATTTTCCGTGAAGGATAATTCCACATTCAGATTGGAATGTCGAAACGCAAGGAATCCGACTTCTACTTCCCTCAAAATCGACTTGATAATTGTCAATTGGAGAAAGAAGAGTCAAGTATGATTGGAAATAAATTATAGATTAATGAAATTATAATATATGAAGAAGTATCTATTGGCTTTCGATTTTGAGAATTAAAATCCTTTAAATCTTTCGAACGCTTCTCTTTCCAGTGCTTCCCTGTGATTTGGATGAGCAATTTGTGTAAGAAGTTTTGCCCTTTGTTTTAGATTCTTGCCGTAAAGATCTGCAATTCCGTATTCAGTGATTACATAATGAACATGTGCTCTTGTAGTGGTTACACTTGCACCAGGTTGCAAAATTGGAACTATCCTTGATTTTCCATGAGAAGTCACAGAAGGAAGCGCAATGATCGGTTTTCCATCTTCTGAAAGAGAAGCTCCTCGGATAAAATCCATCTGTCCCCCCACACCTGAATATTGTCTGGTCCCAATAGAATCCGCACATACTTGACCAGTAAGATCGACTTCGATTGCGGAATTGATCGCAGTAACTTTAGGATTTTTGCGGATATTTGCTGTATCGTTTATATAACCTATATCTAAAAATACAACTTCAGGATTATCATCTACGAAATCATAAAGTTTTCTAGTTCCCATTACGAAACCTGTTACTATTTTTCCCGGATGGATCTTTTTGTTTTTACCGGTGATAACACCTTTTTCTACCAAGGGGATCACGCCGTCTGAAAACATCTCAGTATGGATTCCAAGATCTTTATGATTTTGTAAACAAGACAGAACTGCATCCGGAATGGCTCCGATCCCCATTTGAAGAGTGGCACCATCTTCTACAAGACCCGCAATATATTTTCCGATTTTAGTTTCTACTTGGTCTGGCTCGGTATGTTTTGCTTCTAATAATGGAATATTACCTTCTACTAATTTATGGATTTTGTTTATATGAATGATCCCGTCCCCGTGGGTCCTGGGCATAAATTGATTTACCTGAGCGATTACAATGTTTGCAGAATCTACAGCAGCCTTGCTCGTATCTACTGAAACCCCTAAAGAGCAAAATCCATGTTTATCGGGAGGGGAAACTGTGATGAGTGCCACATCCAATGGTAGTATCTTTTTCCTGAATAGAGAAGGGCATTCACTTAGAAAAATAGGAAGGTAATCCGCTCTTCCTTCTTTCACAGCCTCTCTCATGTTCGCACCTACGAATAGTGCGTTTGTATGAAAAGAAGTCTCCATTCCTTTCTGTGCATATGGAACTTCTCCTTCCGTATGGATATGGACCATTTCAATATTTTGTAATTCGGATGCTCGAGCGCTTAGTGCTTCAATTAGAAGTTTTGGAGCAGCATATACACTGTGGATGAAAACTCTTTGGTCGTTTTTGATCTCTGAAACTGCTTCTTTCGGGGAAACAAAATGTAAATCCATATCGGAAGAATTTTTAGTTTTTAGCTGAGTAGAAGTCAAGGGACAAAATTAAGTAAAATCCATTGATATTTCTTAGTTTCCTTAGTTTCGAGCTATTATAAGAAGAAGGTCCGTTGGACAGAAATGATCCCTAGAATAAGGGAGAATTTCGTTCCTTCTATTTCTTTACTGAATACTCATTTGGAATATTAAAAAGGTTTATAAATCCAGAATGGTCTGAAGAATCAGTGTAGATGGTTTCCGTTTTTTCTCGAAAATTTCCAGGAGTTTTACTGGTCTCAATCCTAATTTTCAGTTTGGGATGTGAGTTAGGATCTTCTGCTAAGAAAAAACCAAGAGTAGAAAACGGAATACTAGACCTAAGCAAAGATTGGGACTTTGGAAAAGAAGAACCTCTGAGTATAGAAGGTGATTGGGCATTTTATTGGTCCCAATTATATTCAGAGATCAAAAATCCTTTAAAGACCGATCTGGATCCTTCTCAAAAATCGAAATGGCAAATCGAATTCGGAGATGTTCCGAATGTTTGGAATGAGAACAAGGACCAAAAATATCCCGGTTTCGGATATGCAACGTATAAGGTGCTTGTTCGTTTAGAAAAGCCGGAAACGGATATGGCAATCAAGATGTTGGAAGCATCCACATCTTATACACTTTATGTAAATGGAAAGAAGGTAATTTCAAGCGGAGTAGTTGGAAAAACTCCCGAAACAAGCGAGCCTTTATACAGACCTGGAGTCAGCGAAATATTTGACTTAGGAACAGAGAACGAAATTGCGATCGAGATCTCCAATTTTTCCCATTTCAAAGGAGGTCCTTGGGCGAAGATCTTTATAGGAAAAAGAAAAGATCTGGTTACTATACGCCAAAGTAATGTTAGATTAGATTTGTTCGTAGGAGGAGGACTTTTTGTTTTAGGTCTATACCACCTAAGTTTATTCGCATTCTTAAGAAGAGAGACCTCCACGCTATATTATGGAATTCTAACGATCTGCTCAACCATTCGTATTTTGATCACAGGAGAAAGGATATTATATTCTATTTTTCCTAATTTTGATTTCGAATGGGGGTATAGATTGGAATTAATATCCAGCTTTTTTATCGCCATATTCTTCCCATTATTTATCCAAACCTTATATCCGGATGAGATAAACAAAAAAGTCATTCGGTTTTTAATTAGTATTGTTGTCGGGCTTTCCTTTATCGTACTATTCACTCCTTTGGTCATATATTCCAAGACCATTTCTATTTTTGGGATATTAGTAACTATCGCTTGTTTTTATTTGGTTTATGTTTTTTGGAAAGCAATGCGGAACAAGAAGTTAGGAGCCGATGTTGGCTTATTCTTCTTTCTTCTATTTTTTGCAGTGGTGACCAATGATATTTTGTATGCGAATATGATCATAAATACTGCATACTTCTCTTCTTATGGAATAGCTTCTTTTTTCGTTGCTCAAGCATTTATGGTCTCTCAAAGATTTACAAGTGCCTATCAACTTTCGGAAAAATTAGCTTACGATCTGAAAGAATCCAACCAAAGATTGATATCTTTGGATAAACTCAAAGATGAGTTCTTGGCAAATACTTCTCACGAATTAAGAACTCCTTTGCAGGGTATTATAGGAATTGCCGATTCTTTAAAAAGAGGAGTAGGTGGCCCGTTATCCCAATCCGTGGAAAGACAATTGGGAATGATCGTCACAAGCGGACAAAGGCTTTCAAGTTTAGTAAATGATATTATAGATTTTTCTAAATTAAAACATAAAGACTTAAATCTGAATTTAAGAGCTGTAGACTTATACCAAGCGGTGAATTTCACTCTGGAATTGAATAAGGTCTCAACAGATCAAACCAAGATTAAATTAGTAAATGCGATCTTACCTGAATTTCCGGACTTACTTGCGGACGAGAATAGATTACAACAGATCCTTCAAAACTTAGTGAGTAATGCGATCAAGTTTACGGAGAAGGGAGAAATCGTTGTCAGCGCACGTATCAAAGCCCTTGGAATCGCGGAAATCAGTGTAAAGGATACCGGGATCGGAATAGATAATTCAGAGCACCAAAAGATATTCGAATTTTTTGAGCAGGTAGAAAGGGGAGATTCTAAAAATAGTTCCGGTGCAGGACTTGGGCTTTCAATTAGCAGGGCATTGGTTGCCTTGCACGGGGGAGAGATTGGAGTGGAATCCAGCCTGGGGCAAGGTTCTCGTTTTTATTTTACCATCCCGCTCGTGTCTGGAAAAATCCCTAAATCGGATGGAAAGGAATTAAAGAATTATAAAGAAGGAAATCATCCGGATCCAACTGTCACACTTCAAGATGAGCCATCAGATTCGGAGAAGAATGCAAGGATCTTGGTAGTGGATGATGAGCCTGTTAACTTGCAAGTAATCCAAAACTATCTTTCGTTACGAAATATTTCCTCTGTCACCGCAAAAAGTGGACTGGAGGCCTTGGAAATATTACAAAAAGATAAGGCATTCGATGTTGTTATTTTAGATGTGATGATGCCTAAGATGTCCGGTTTAGACACAGCCAGAGAGATCCGTAAAACACTTAGCACACTGGAACTTCCTATTTTGATGCTGACTGCAAAAAATCAGGACAAGGATCTGATGGCGGCATTGAATAATGGTGCAAATGATTATCTCCTCAAACCTTTTGATTTTGAAGAATTGATCCTAAGGATCAATAATTTGCTCGCTTTGGCGGACGGTCACAAGAGCCGCTTAAATCAAGAGAATGAGAAGAGAGAGGCCGTGAATAATGTAAGGCAAAGGATCAATATCGATCTACATGATCACCTGGGCGGAAAACTCACAGATCTAAAATTTTTATCGGAAGAATTATTATCTCAAAACAAAGAAGACAAACCAATCTTCAGAAAGATAAATGAGGCGGTGAATCAATCTATCCATATACTCAGAGAACAAATGTTGAAGATAGAAGATCTGGGTTTATTGTCCGAGAATTTTATCACAGGTATCAATTTGGTTTTACTCAGAAGATATTCCGATGTCGAGAGAGACTTAGAATTCGAATGCCAAGAAGAGCTACTTCAATTCTTTGAAGAAGAAAGAAAAGAAACTTCTATCATTGAACTTTATAGTATTGTAAACGAGATCACGAATAACGATCTAAAATACGGACAAGGTGTGGCCAAATGGAATTTCTATTTGGAAAACGGGAGTCTCGTGACGGAAATGAATGTGGAATCATCTTACCATTTGAAAAAACATAAAACAGGAAGAGGAACGGAAAATCTGATCTATAGGATCTCTGGCCTGGGTGGAAAAGTGGAAATGTCCTTAGTAGAAAACATATATAAAATAAAAATAAATATCCCGATCGGAAATTTTTCCGTAAAATAAGAAAGGTGTGAATACGATCATGAAAAATTCAGATATCAAAGTAGGAATTGTAGAAAACGACGAAAGTTTTAAGGACCAGATCCTAAAAACTTTGGAATCTATTCCGGAGATAGGCGGAGTATTCCATTGGGAATCTGCAGAATCCTTTTGGGAAGATGAGAAAGGAAGAGCCTTAGATATTATTTTTCTGGATATCATGTTAGCTGAAATGAATGGAGTGGAACTTGCGGGAAAAATTTCTGCAAGAGATCCTGAAATTTCCAAAATTATGCTCTCCAATATGAATTCGGACGAGCTAATTTATGAATCCTTAAAGAACGGTGCCATAGGTTATATCCTGAAATCGGAACTTAAGGATATAGCGGATGTGGTGGATACAGTCTTAAAAGGTGGAGCGATCATCACTCCTACAATCGCATTTCGTGTATTGAATAGTTTTAAACAAAAAGATTATTCAGGTGAGTTTAAACTTACCCCTAAGGAAAAACAGATCCTGGACGAAATGGTAAAAGGTAAAACAATCGGAAGAGTTGCAGAATTCCTAAAAGTCAGTAAGTACACCGTACAGCATCATGTGAAGAACATATACAAAAAACTGAATGTACATAATAGGGCTGAGTTGGTGAGAAAGGCAAGCGATATAGGATTATTACCTTAAGCGGGTGATAATTCCTGCTTCTTTTTCAAACACCTAGATTAGTCAGTTCGTCTAAAAATGCCACGGCAAAACTTCCCGTGCCTGAGCATTTTTCTGCTGCCCTAGAGCCTGCGATTGCAAAAACTGCGGAAGCAGAAACAGCAGCACGTAATGGGTCTTTTTGAATGCCTAAGAAGGATGCGATCAACGCTCCTAAGGAACATCCGACTCCAGTCACTTTAGTCATCAGAATATGACCTCCAGGAACTGCTATTGTCTCTTTTCCGTCCGTGATATAATCTACTTCTCCACTGATTG
Organism: Leptospira andrefontaineae; assembly: GCF_004770105.1. Lineage (NCBI taxonomy): Bacteria > Pseudomonadati > Spirochaetota > Leptospiria > Leptospirales > Leptospiraceae > Leptospira > Leptospira andrefontaineae. The sequence continues at coordinate 72,314 of NZ_RQEY01000018.1, forward strand.
CAACTACTGCTCCTGTGCTAATTGCTAATTCTTTAGCAAGAGGCAAAGCATCAGAAGAAGCGGCAGTGGAATCTACACCTTTTCCTCCACCTACAGCACCGGCCAAGGCTAAGATTTCTGAAGCATTTCCCCTAATAACTGTTGGTTTATGTTGTAGAAGGTCTTTTGCAATTTCAGTTCTGTATCTAAGGGCACCTACTGCAACTGGATCTAAAACCCAAGGAGTTCCGGATTTTTGGGCAGCGATCGCAGCTGACTTCATTGATTTGGCATCAAAGCTATTAATGGTCCCTACGTTAATCAGCATTCCGGAGGCAATTGTTGCGAAATCGGCAACTTCTTCTTCCGCTATAACCATGGCAGGAGAAGCTCCGGCTGCGAGAAGAACATTCGCGGTCCAGTTCGTAACTACTATATTGGTAAGTACATGCGTTAACGGCGCGTGTTTACGAACTTCCGCGAGATCTGATATGATCTCAGCGGAAGGCCATATCTTTTGGGGTATATCTGAAGCTGGCATATATACAGGTATAATAGTGAAGATTGGCCTAAAAAGTCGACCCATTACTCAAGAGACTCATGGTATCAGGTCGGTCACTCAACACTTATCTTAATTTTTTTTGCGAATTTTTTTGAAATCGTAAGACATAGTGTAGGGATTTTTTATAAGATCCGTCTATTTTCATAATCACTTGTATCTAGTTTCATTAGGGAGGAATAATGAAAGGAAGGATTGCCGGCATCAATGAGAAGTCGAATAAAATGATCATACTTACCGAGCACGGATATACATTCGGAATTGGTAATGTAGAATACATGCAATTGGATCATGTAATCACCGGTGAATTAAGAAGTAGTGGGACTGAGATCTTAACTAATATGACTTCTGGAGACGACTTCGTGTTGGATATAGAAGCATATGATTGTTCTAAAGAGATCGCACTTACTCTATTGAACGCGGAATAATATTATAAGATCCGAAGCCGGGAGACCCGACTTCGGAGAAAAGAATTATCTTCCGTATTTAGCTGTTAATTTTCCTTCCGCAAGTTTTAGGGAATTGATATAAAACCCAACTAACGCTCCAGAAGCTTCTCCATCTAAGTCTATCTTATCCTTCAATGCAAATACCTTGAATATATAACGGTGAGGTTTGTCTCCTTTTGGAGGACAAGGACCACCGTATCCAGGTTTACCAAAATCAGTTCTACCTTGGACAGCACCTGCTGGAAGAGGTCCTTTATCATTTCCTGCTTTTGCGGGAAGGCTTGTGACAGTAGCGGGAATATTGATCACAGTCCAATGCCACCATCCGCTTCCAGTGGGAGCATCTGGATCGTATGCAGTCACCGCAAAAAACTTAGTTTCTTTAGGTGCACCTGACCACTGTAAGTCGGGAGAGTTATTTTCTCCGGAACATCCGAATCCTGAAAACACATGAGCGTTGGTAATTGTTCCACCTTCTTTGAGGGCGGAGCTAGTGACTTTTAGGTCGCCGGCAAACGCGGATCCAGCAAAGAATAAAACACAAAGTAATATACCGCTTTGAAACGATATTGATCTCTTCATAAAACCTCCGGGTTCTTGCGATGCAGAATAACATCGGAAATCCAACTATGCATTCCAAATTTATGAAAAATTAGGTCTTATGTCCGGACCCGATCAAGGATTGTGCCGTTTCGATCACGACTTGCTTCTCTTCTTAGCATTGTGGGGGAATATCCGAATCTGTCTCTGAATCGGACCGCAAATCTTGAAGCTGAGTCGTATCCAACCTCTCTTGCGATCTCTCCTATACTTCTGTCCGTCGCTTGTAATAAAGAAAGAGCGAATGACATTCTGACATCGATCAATATTTCTGAAAAAGAAGAATGTTCTGAAGAAAGCCTTCTTCTTAAGGTCGCTTCGCTCATTTCCAGACGATCTGCAATTTCTATAGCAGACCAATCCTTTGCAGGATCTGCACTTAGGAAAGATCGAACTTTTTGGGAGATATTCTCGGTGGAAGGTATCTTAAACTTTCTGCCGTATTCTCCGAGCCAGATTAATATCTCGGTTGCTCTATGGATCGCAACTTGATCAGAGATCAATTTATCCGTGGTAATAGATTCTCTTGCGAGTCGAAATGCATCTGAAAATCCGGATATTATATTAGTAAAAATGAATGCTGTCTCTATATCATTCAAGCCAGGGATATTAGGCCTATAATTTCGGATCACGTTTGGATGGAACGCGATCCATTCCGCTTCGAATTCTCCATGATCCGGTCGATTGATCACATCGAAAGCTTGGGCCCCGGCAATTGCAACAGCCTCTCCAGATTTAATATCCAATTCCAGATCATTCTGTCTAAGACTTTTGATCCCTTTTTTGACGAACACAAGTGTGGGTAGGTCCGTGACTACTCTGGAGAGGTATAATTCTCTTCTTTGGATCACAGTGGCCGAGAGTCCGACCCCTTCCCTGGATATGATGGAACGTTTCATATTTTGAGTTTCCAGTTTGAAGTTAGACTTGTCTTCTCCGAAATCGAAGGAACGGATTTTGTTTTATTCGCTATTTAGAGGTATAAACCGACATTTTGGGTCAATAAATCGTATATAATTTCTGCTTGGACGAACTGCTCTATCCTTCACGAATTTTGCTCTTCACTTTCTTGTACTTTAAGATGAGCTATAGAGAAGGAGTTTATGCTCTTCTAAAATTTCTTTCATCATTCCTAAAAAGAATAAAAAAGTATTTCCTAATTTTGTTACTTATCGAATACCAACAGGAACGAATGTTTTGATCCATCTTGGTATATTTTATTTGTTTAATATACTTATAATCTATTAAAATATATTAAACAGAGTTATTTCGATATCTGAATCCTTTTATTCGTTTATAGGCGAAAATTAAATAAAGGGATCGAAACGTTCAGCTAATCAGGAGTTTTAATATGGCTGAAAACAGCATTCCGCAACATTCTTTGGGAGATAACGCAGCTCGTAAGCTTGCAAATACGACAAAAACAAATGCACAGTATGATTTAATCACTCCCCGGTGGTTAGTTCGTTTATTGGATTGGAAACCTTTAGAGTCCGGGACCTTAAGAGTGAATAGAGTTAAGGACAATACCTCTGTCGAAGTTCTTTGCGGACAAAAAGACGAACAACCTCTTCCTGAAACTTTTGTAGACTACGAAGAAAAACCTAGAGAATATACATTAAGTGCAATATCCACAGTATTGGATGTTCATACCAGAGTTTCCGACTTATTCAGTAACCCTCACGATCAGATCCAAGAACAACTAAGACTTACAATCGAAAGTGTTAAAGAACGCCAAGAGAATGAACTCATCAATAACGAAGATTATGGTCTATTGAAGAATGTTCCTAAAAAACAAAGGATCCAAACTAGGAAAGGAGCTCCTACGCCGGACGATCTGGACGAACTGATCTCTAAAGTTTGGAAAGAACCTTCTTTCTTCTTAGCACACCCATTGGCAGTCGCCGCTTTCGGTAGAGAATGTACCCGCAGGGGAGTTCCACCGGCTACTGTATCTCTTTTTGGAGCTCAGTTCTTAACTTGGAGAGGACTTCCTATTATTCCTACGGATAAACTGTTAGTGGGAGGAGAAACTTCTCCTAAGGCTCCTGGTGGAACAACCAACATTTTACTTTTGAGAGTAGGTGAAAAGAAACAAGGTGTGATCGGGCTATACCAACCTGGTTTACCTGGAGAACAAACTCCTGGTCTTTCCGTTCGATTTATGGGGATCAATCGTTCTGCAATCGGTTCTTATTTAATCTCTCTCTATTGCTCCGCTGCTGTTCTGACCGACGATGCGATCGCCGTTTTAGAAAACGTGGATGTAGGCAATTATTATGAGTACAAGTGATTTTTCTCCGGAACTTCCCGGAGAATTTTCGAATTGGAAAGGTGTTTCACCTCCTATAGATCCCAACTTGATCGCAGAATGGTCTAAGAATTTTTTTGGACCTCTGCCAAGTGGATCTAACGTGGATGAATTGGTTCTTTCTTCTTCCAAAATCCCGAATGAGATCCCTGCGAATAGCCAGAACGTTATTTCTCAGGTAGAGTCTGTGTCTGGTGGAAATTCTTGGACTTCTAATTCTGGGACAGGATATACAAGAATACCTGATCTAGGATTGTCCGGTGTTGGAGTGCCTGCATTCCCGGGTGGTTTGAATGTTCCCGGCTCCGGGCAAGGATTGCCTGGACAGAATTCCCCATTTTCCTTTTTGGACGAATTTAGATCTTTCGATTCAAATGTGCAGAATATCCAAATTTCTGATCCATTCAGTTTTAGCCCAAGTCTTGTTCCTTCTGTAGATATATCTTCCGGGAATTTTGATCTGAGTTATGCCAGAAAAGATTTTCCTATCTTAGAAGAAAAAGTAAACGGCCGGAATTTAGTTTGGTTAGATAATGCCGCTACCACTCATAAACCTCAGGCTGTGATCGATAGGCTTTCTTACTTTTACAAACATGAGAATTCTAATATCCATAGGGGAGCTCATACTTTAGCTGCAAGAGCGACTGACGCATACGAGGCTGCAAGGGAGAAGGTAAAGGGTTTCCTAAATTCTTCTTCTACCGAAGAGATTGTATTCGTTAGAGGTGCCACGGAAGCGATCAATTTAGTCGCTCAAACTTGGGGAAGACAGAATATCGGAAAAGATGATGAGATTCTCATCTCCTGGCTGGAACATCATGCTAATATTGTTCCTTGGCAGATGTTATGCTCCGAGAAGGGTGCTAAATTAAAAGTAATTCCGGTAGATGAAACAGGACAGATCATCCTGAGTGAATACCAAAGATTACTCACACCTAAGACTCGTATAGTTGCATTCACTCAAGTATCTAATGCATTGGGAACTGTTACACCGGCTGGGACAATGATAGAATTGGCTCATAAACAGGGTGCCAAGGTATTATTGGATGGAGCCCAAGCTGTATCCCATATGCCTGTGGATGTACAAGCATTGGATTGTGATTTCTATGTGTTCTCCGGTCATAAGGTTTTTGCTCCAACTGGGATAGGAGTTTTATTCGGTAAGAAAGAAATTTTGGACCAGATGACTCCTTGGCAAGGTGGGGGAAATATGATCCAAGATGTTACCTTCGAAAGAACGGTTTATCAACCAGCTCCTTTTCGTTTCGAGGCGGGAACAGGTAATATCGCGGATGCAGTAGGTTTAGGCGCTGCAATAGATTATCTGAACAAATTCGGGATGATCCGTATTGCAGAATATGAACATTCCCTTTTGGAATATGGAACCAAGGAATTGAAAAAAATTCCCGGCCTGAAGATGATCGGAACCGCACCTGATAAGGCCGGAGTATTATCTTTCGTGTTAGAAGGTTTTAAAACGGAAGATGTAGGAAGATATTTAGCTCAGGAAGGAATTGCTGTTAGATCGGGACACCACTGCGCTCAGCCTATTTTGAGAAGATTCGGATTAGAAAGTACTGTCAGACCTTCTTTAGCATTTTATAATACTTGCGAAGATATAGATGCTCTGATCCGAGCTCTTTACGATTTGAAAGGTGGAAGGACTTCCGGCCCTCTATGAGGGTCGGATCCGAAAACAAGTTTTAGTTGATATTCTTCAGATAGAAAAATCGATCACATTGTCTAGTTCTTTTGAATTTCTGACCCGGATCTCATTTTTCTGATACACTACGGAATAAGGAGGGACACTTTGTGTGACCCAAGTGTTTCCTCCTATGATACTATTTCTTCCGATCACAGTATCTCCACCCAGAATGGTTGCTCCCGCATAGATGATCGTATTTTCTTCAATTGTAGGATGTCTTTTTACGCTGGCTAAATCCTTACTAACGGACAGTGCTCCTAAAGTAACTCCTTGGTAAATTTTAACATTATCCGCTATTTCTGAAGTTCCTCCGATCACGATGCCGGTACCGTGATCCATGAAGAATGATTTCCCGATCTTAGCACCAGGATGAATATCAATCCCTGTTTTTTCGTGAGCATATTCGCTGAGCATTCTTGGAAAGATCGGGATCCTTAAACGATGTAATACATGAGCAACTCTATGTACTGCAATCGCGTAAAAACCGGAGTAGGCGAGTATGACTTCTTTAACACTTTCTGCTGCAGGGTCTCCCTCATAGGCTGCGATTGCATCTCTCCAGATCAGATCATATAAAATAGGTAATTCTTTTTTGAATTCCGCAAGTACCCAATTGATCTCCGGACCATTGGAACCTACTAAGTATGGTTGCAACTTCTTCTTTGCATCCAAAAGAAATCGGGAGATACTATCTTCTACCTGAGTTCTATCTCTAAAGTTTAGGTCTGAAAAGAAACCGGCAAAAAGAATATCGAATAATTCTTGGACGAATTGCCCTGCAACCTGCCTCCCCCCGTAACGATGGGGATCTTCATTCTGTTTTTTGAATATAGAATCTAGGAAATTACGATAGGTATCTTCCGAGGTTGGATCAACTTGAGATGTTCCGTTCGTTTCTTGGATTCCCATAATATTCTCCTGATCTATTCTTTTTGCGGAATAAAATCTGTTATAATAGATATACTTAGAGCCTATTTCTATAAAATCCATAATAATTTTAATATATTAAATATATTTCTGTTTTAATTGTATAATTTGCTCAATCTAGTTTAACCGGATGAGATTCATGAATAATATATTCATCTATTTTGAAGACTTGTATTCGCTTTGTTGGATTTTTAGAGTGCTATGACGGAAATTTTAAGGAAACTTATAGTATTCAGGGTTCTGGGGAGGAACAGAAATGCAGAGAGGTTTGGTCCGAAATAAGTATTCGGTTTTTATAATATTATTATTCGTTTTTGGGAGTGGAGAAGTTTTAGCGGTCGATGGATTATACTTCAACGCGATCAATTCTAGATATTTAGGTCTTGCAGGAGCGGGTTATGCACTTGGCGGCTCTCCGGTGGATGTGGCTTTGAATCCTGCGAATTTATCCTTGGTCAAAGGTAAAAAATTGGAATTTGGTTTGGGAGCTTCTCTCATTCAAAATAGATACAGAGACCGTTTCCAAGATCCGAATCCGGAACTTGTTTATGAGAATGATAAAACGACTAACGTAGTTGGTCCTGGTCCTTATATTGCTTTTAAACTTCCTGTTACTGAAAATATAAATTACGGAGTCACATTCTATGTTCCGGGAGGAGCTTCCGGGGGAGTGGATAAGATCACAAGAAATACTCCTACTGGAGAATCTGTAAACCAATGGGCGGATGTTAATTTGCCAGGTCCTCTCGGGAATTCTAAACAGATAAAAGAATCCAATTCGAATACGTTTGCAGTTTTTAAATTGGTAAACGGACTCTCAGTTAAATTAGGAAATTTATCCTTGGGTGGAAGTGTGGAACTTGCTTATGGAACCCAGAAATTGAATCAGAAATATTACGATATCACTGGAAATATCGAGATTCCTGGACAAGGTTATTATTACGAAAGTTCCAAAAATGCTTTTGCTTTGGGTGGAATTTTAGGAGCTAATTATTCTTTCTCTGATTCTTTCCGAATTGCATATGCTTACCAATCTCATGTAGGAATTCCTTTGAATGGCGGATACAATATTGGAACAAATGATCCGAATTATTATCGTAAGACAGGTGTTTCTTATACTTTCGATCTTCCTGAAAAACATGTATTGGGCTTTGCGTTCGGACCTGAAAATCTGAAATTCGCATTGGATTTTGTATATACGAACTATGGTTCTTATTTAAGAAAGGCAAACCAAACTTTGGAAGATCCATGGCTTCCTACTCCTTTAGGAAAAACAGGTTCTGCTGATGCACATTTGAATTTCAGGGACCAATGGGCGGTCATTTTAGGAGTAGAGTATAAAGCTTCTACTTCTTGGATACTGAGAGGAGGTTATTCTTATAATTCCCCATTGGTAAAAAGTAATGCTTTAGGGGGAACTACCGGGGGATTTTTCTCTCTTACGGATATTGTTTCCGCAGGTTTTAGTTATCTATTCGATAGCTGGAGTTTGGATTTAGCAGTAAGTTATAATATTCCTAGAAAAACGATAGAAGGAGGAAAGGGAACAGATTGGGATCTTTCTCATGCAGTAGGAAATGTGGGTAACGCGAACTTAACCGGATATTCTTATAATGCAAGAGCGGGAATTCCATCCTTCAATATTGGTGCTGTAAAATCTTTTGATTGATATGATAAGTCAATAGGAGCCGGTTGCGCCGGCTTTTAAAAGAAAGATAGAGTTGATCAGGACTTATTTATTCTTTCTAAAGAAGAATTTAAGTCCTTGTTCGTTTTTCGGCTTAGTAAACGAAATTTCTAAGTTGTTGGAATACGGAACCGGAGTGTGCTCTTATATAAAGAGCATAGCTACTGGTTAATATACTCAGTACAAGCGGTAGAAATTTGAAAAACTTATTTTTCGAAAACGAGAACAGGATAAACGCAGGGAATACTCCTACGATCGGGATTAACGATCCTATAAATAGGAAAAGATAAAATACCCAAAAGGAGGCGATTTCTTCCTCTTCCGGTTTTCCTGTTCTATACTTGATTGGTTTCTGGGGCTGAGCTCTTGAATGAATCACGACGCCGCCCGGTTGGGTTCTCATGCGGTACTTTTGGTCCGACTTCTGGCTTCTATTGTCCATTCCTTAAGTGTAGATCTTTTTGAATAAAGGAGCAACCTGATTCGGTATATTCACAAAATAAATAAAATATTATAGAAATCGAAATTTGATCCAATTCAAAGAAATTCGATGAAAACGGATACTTAATTAATAAATAGAATTAAGAACCTTCTATAAGATCGGAATTCCTACAATAACGTAAGTTTTCGTAGGATATCAATTTAAGGGGGAAAGAGACTGTAATTCTATGATCATTTTCGTACCATGATCCAACTCACTTTCTGCATAAATTCTGCCATTTAGAGCTTCTACTTGAGACTTGGTGAGAAATAGTCCAACCCCTCTTGCATCTGGATGTCTATGGAATGTTTTATGTAAACCGAACAGTTTGCTTTGGTATTTATTCAGATCTATCCCTAATCCATTGTCTTCTACGATCAGTAAATATTTATCTTCCACAATTTCTGTTCGGATTTCTATCTTTGGAATTCGATGGGAAGATCTATATTTAATAGAATTTGAAATTAGATTTAATAAGATACTTTCCAAGTAAGTCTTATCGTATTCGAATTCTTCGAGTGCGGAGAAGTCGAAGCGGACCTCAGCGGAAGTTTCCAGGATTTGGCCTTCTAAAATTCTCAGGATCTTTTTTAGGATAGAATCGAATCTGACTGTTTCAATCTTTCTTCTCGTCCCTTCTTGTATTTTTAAAACTTCTACTAAGCTGTCTAAGGTCTCTTGTAAATAATCCACAGAAATCTTGAATTTTCCGACTAAAGAATGGACTTCTTCTTCAGATTGGGCTTCTTCCACCAATTCCACTAGGGAAATCAAATTGCTTGTAGGAGCTCTTAAATTATGAGAAGTGATATGTGCGTAGTTTAGAAGTTGTGCATTCTTTCTGCCCAATTGGTCGGCTAAAATTTCCAATTGTAGTTTTGTATCTTCCAGTCTTTCTAAATATTCCTGAGCGCCCGATACATCCGTACCGATTCCTAAAAACCCGGAAATTTTAGAATCATAACCTTTGACAGTGGTGATGATCATTTGTGCAGGGAAAACGGTTCCGTCCTTTCTTCTGTATTTCCAGATCCTGGAATCGTATGATTCTCTTTTGGCAACCTCGCTAAATATATCGAAACCTTTAAGTTCTTTATTATAAAGTTGGCTTAGTTCTTTGCCTCTTTTACTTGTATCTTCTTTGTCGTGGAGTATTTCAGGTGTATATTTACCGATCAATTCTTCTTCCGAATATCCGAATAGATTCTCGGCTCCCTTGCTGAAAACCGTGATTACTCCTTGTAGATCCGTTTTAATAATAGCGACTTGGGTAGCCGAATCTAAGATCTGTTTCATCTCGTAGTTGATCGCCATTAACGATTGTTCTGCGATTTTCTTTTCAGTGATATCTTCTATCTGTGAAACAAAATATAAAAAGTTATCTAATTTATCCCTGACGGAGGAAACGCTTAGGTTGATCCAAATAATGGAACCATCTTTTTTGAAGTAGCGTTTTTCCATTTTGTAGGATTCAATCTTATTGTCTAAGATCTGTTTTACGAATGATAAATCCTTTTCTAGATCTTCCGGATGAGTGATGTCTTGGAAGGTGAGGGAGTGAAATTCAGCTTCTGAATATCCTAACATCTCACAAAGTTTTCTATTTACTTTTAACCATTTTCCTTCAGAAGAAACGACTGCCATTCCAATCCCATTATTCTCGAACGCCCCTCTGAACATGAGTTCACTTAAGACAAGGTTATCTTGATTCTTTCTGGATTCTTGGTCTGCAAGTTTGATACGGGTGATATCCCAATTTGTTCCGATCATTTGGATCGGATTCCCTTCCGAATCTCTGAAAACTGCGGCAATTGCTTTTATATAATGAACAGATTTATCGGGCCAAATAATCCTGAATTCAGTATCGAATTCTTTTCTTCCAGCAACTGCATTATAAAAATCTTCTATAGCTCTGGTCTTATCTTCCGGGTGTAGTGACTTCTCCCAAGCCTCATATGCACCTGAAAATTCCGTTTTCGGAATTCCATATAGCTTATACATTCCTTCGTCCCAGACTAGAACGTTTTTTATCAGATCTAGATCCCAGATCCCGACATTTGCCGCTTTTGTCGCGAGTTTTAATCTTCTATTACTTTGTCTGAGAGATTCACGATCTGCTTTTGGTTTTGTAATTTCTTGGAGTAAGAATATATATTTGCCTGAACCGCTTGTAGAAGATTCTAAATACCGAATTCCGACCTTAAAGTATAAAAAATCTCCGTTTGATCCGGCGATCTTCAATTCGAATGCCTCCGGATTTTGTCCGCTTTTTGCGGATCCAATTTCTACTTCTAATTTTGTCCTGTCCGTAGGATGGATCTTTGTGAGGAAAAGTGAGAGAGAAATTTCGGATTCGTTTAAACCTAAACGTTTAGAGAGTTGAGAAGGGATCTTGCAAAGATTTAGATCTTCCGTTTCCCAAACATATGTGTCCAGAAGTTCGGTTAGGAAATCTAGGGTTTGAGTGGATTTGGTTTTTCCGAGTTCTTCTTTTTGAGACATACCAGGTTTAACTCGGGTCAATGGAATCTTAGACGTAAGATATTGGAAGTCAACACCAAACAAAAAAGTTCTTTCTGTATTATGGATCTAGTTTCTTATTTTGGCATGTCTGATCTCCCATTGATTACAAATATTCACGAAGTCCCAGGTGGTAAAATTTTCCAGATCACCATGAATCGCCCGGAAGTTCATAATGCAGTGAATAAGGAAATGGCAGATCTGTTTGTAGAAGCATGGAGAACTTTTCAAAAGGATCCCGAACTTACGGTAGCTGTTTTACATGGAGCAGGTGATAAGGCATTTTGTTCCGGAGCAGATCTTTCCGGTTTGGATAAAATGGCAAATCTGTATCTAAACCAAGAAGAAAGAGAAGAATATGCTAAGAACGATCCTGGTCCTTTAGGAGGATCAAGGATTGTTCAAAAAAAACCTGTGATCACTGTATCTCATGGTTATACATACGCAGGCGGTTTGGAATTATTTTGTCATGGCCATATTCGTATTGCGGAGCCTCAGGCAATCTTCTCTGTTGCTTGTAGAAGATGGGGAGTTCCTCTAGTAGATGGAGGCACTGTTTATCTTCCAAGATTGCTTGGTTGGGGATCTGCATTACCACTCATACTAACAGGGCAAAGGATCCGCGCAGAGAGAGCTTACCAGCTTGGCTTAGTATGGGAACTTGTTAAAAAAGGAAAAGGTTTAGAAAGAGCATTCTCTTATGCCACCCAACTTTGTAGGCAACCTAGAGATGCAATGTTTGCGGATCTAAATTCTGCCTTAGACGGTTGGAATCTTACTGTAAAGGAAGCCTTAACATTAGAAGCCAGAAATACTTTTCCGGTAATGGAAAGCAAAAGCACCAAAGAAGGAGTAAAACGTTTCTTAGATGGAGATCGTTTCTGGTTTCGTTAGAATATAATAAGCTTAAGCATTCTCTATATCTAAAATTGTATTGTTGATTCCGAAGAATAGTGATCTAATCCTAAAACCATTGCGGTTCCTTATCAATCAGATATTATTTGGAAAAATCTATCTGCCATAATATGGAGAATGTTTATGCGATCTAAAAAAAGGATTTTGATCTTACTATTGGTTTTATTTTCGTTTGGTTTTGTAAATTGTGATGCTTATGACGATTTATACGGAACCGGAGATGATAAGAGTGACAAAAAAAATTGCAGTGCAGCTGCTGCGTTGTATTTAAGCTGCTCTAACGAAAACCCGGGATATGCAAATACTGCATGCTCTTCCCAATATCTATTGGCTGCAGCAGCTTGTGGTTATGGCGGGGGAAGTGGAGGCGGCGGCGGGGGAGGTTACTAAACTTTCTCCCCGAGTTTTGAAAGCGGATCAGCAATTGTTTGATCCGCGTTTTAATTTTATTTCTGTCCTGAAAGAATTTCTACATTCCATTCTTTTAAATTAGTTAATACAAAATTCAAAAGTGTTTCCTGGGCTTTTTTAGAATCTTTGGTGTCTATTTGAGCTCCGAACTTCATATGGATCTTTCTGTCTCTATATAAGCTACCTAAATCCTTCCAGATCTTACCGTTTTCCCAAAAATCAGTTTTGATCGCAAATGGTACTACCGGAACTCCAGCTCTGGAAGCAAGTTTGACCGCAATTGAATTGAATTCCGCAGGATTAAAAGTTCTAGTCCTTGTACTCTGAGGAAATACTACGATAGAAACTCCTTTTTTCAGCAGAGTAGCACCTTCTTCTAATACCTTGACTAAGTCTTCTCTTGGGTTGTCTCGTCCTACAGCGATCGGATCCCTACTTCTCATGATAGGGCCAAAATAACCCTTTATTAAACTTTCTTTAACTACATAGGTTAGTCTTCTATGAGGCACTAAAAAATAGGAAAAGACGAAAGTTTCTAGAACACTCATATGGTTTCCCGCAAAAACCACAGGCCCCTTAGGAGAAATAACATTCTCTAAATTTTCAATTTGGAATTTTCCTTGGCAACCTTCGATCAAGTCCAAGATCCCACCCGATAATTCAATCCAACGAGGATCGAAAAACTTTCCTTTTAGAGCAGTTTGCCTTGCGATCATGATTTGTCGGAAGTATCCGTATAAAAATGTAAGATCTGAACCGAGTAGGACCCGATCTAAGAGCCATCTTCTTCGATTGGAAGGAGTGACATATCTCAAGCTCACTCCTTCTCTCAGCTCGATCCTTTGTCCCAATTCTTCCTTGGTTAAGTCGTAGATCCCGGTTTTTAAGGCTGAGTCCGGGATTTTGACTATAGGTGTTGTGATCTTATCATGAATGGATTCTGTTAAACTCACTCTAGGTTCCTTTTAGAAGCGAAAGAATGACGAACATATTAATTTTCCCCGAATTCTTTTCCAGCTAATAAAAGGTTTTTTAAGATCTATTGTGCAGAGCACCGTTACAAAAATTTCCGGGAGAAGATCACCAGTGCACTTCCAAAAACGGTTTTTCTACTTTGCGTTTCTCTTCGAAATTTAGGATCTCTTTTGCATTTTTCAGAGTGATATCAATATCGTCTAAACCTTCTCGGATCCGGTTCACAGAAGCGGGATCCAAATGAAAGAAGAAGGTTTTATCTCCCGCTTGCACTTCCGAATTTTCCAGATTGATCCTGATTTGAGATCCTGGATTTTTAGAAACCCATTCATTTAGATATGTGATCTCTTCTTCTTTCAAACGGACTAATGCGATCCCATTCTTTGCGGAATTAATGGAGAAGATATCCGCGAAAGAAGGAGCTAAAATCGCTCTGAATCCGAAATCTGCAAGTGCCCAAGGTGCATGTTCTCTACTAGAACCGCAGCCGAAATTTTTTCCTGCTATAAGAACGCTTGCATTTTTAAATCCTTCCCGATTCAGAATAAATTCAGGATTTGGAATATTTCCCTCTAAGTCTGAATATCTCCAATCATGAAAAAGATGTTTTCCAAAACCTTTCTTATCTATTAATTTCATAAATTGTTTTGGAAGGATTTGATCCGTATCAATATCCTCTCTTGGGATAGAGATCGGGACTCCGGTATGTATCGTCCAAATTTTTGAGCTCATGCTAATTTCCTCACATCTGAAAATTTTCCGGTCACTGCGGCAGCCGCTGCCATAGAAGGACTTACCAAATGAGTTCTCCCACCTCTACCTTGTCTTCCTTCAAAGTTTCTGTTGGAAGTGGAAGCGCATCTTTCTCCCGGTTTTAATACGTCGTCGTTCATTGCAAGACAAAGAGAACAACCAGGCTCTCTCCATTCAAATCCAGCATCTTTGAAAATTTTATCTAAACCTTCCGATTCCGCCTGACGTTTTACAGAACCTGATCCAGGAACGACCAAAGCTTGCACATTAGGATGGACTTTTTTTCCTTTGGCAACTTCTGCTGCGGATCTCAAGTCTTCTATCCTAGAATTTGTGCAGGAACCAATGAATACCTTATCGATTTTGATCTCAGAAATTGGAGTTCCGGGTTTTAAACCCATATACTCTAACGCGTTCTGAGCAGTTTCTTTTGCTCTTGGATCTTGGAATTCTTCCGGGTCAGGAACTACAGCTCCGATCGACAAAGACTGAGAAGGATTTGTTCCCCAAGTGACCTGGGGTTCTATTTTAGAAATATCTAATTCTATAATCTCATCGTATACAGCGTCTTTATCTGTGAAGAATGTTTTCCAATATTCGACTGCTTGATCGAAACTTTTTCCTTTTGGGATCAATTTTCTATCTTTCAAATAATCGAATGTGATCTGATCAGGAGCGATCAAACTTGCTCTTGCTCCTGCTTCTATACTCATATTACAAATAGTCATTCTTCCTTCCATGGAAAGGGAATTTATCCATTCTCCCTTATATTCCATGGTAAAACCTCTTCCTCCTGAGGTTCCTATTTTCGAGATCAATTCCAAGACGATATCTTTTGCAGTGATCCCAAAACCGGGCTTGCCGATAAAACGAACCAACATTGATCTTGTTTTGGCTTGTTTTAAAGTTTGAGTGGCAAGCACATGTTCCACTTCACTTGTTCCTATTCCGAAAGCCAATGCACCGAATGCCCCATGTGTTGCAGTATGAGAATCGCCGCATACGATAACTGAACCTGGGATAGTAAACCCTAACTCCGGACCCAAAACGTGTACGATGCCTTGCTCAGGATCTTCCGGACCGAATAGACGGACTCCGAAGTCTTTGCAGTTTTTTTCCATTGTATCTATTTGCAATCTGGAGACAGGCCCTGCTGCATCTCTATTCTTACGATCTCTTGTGGAAACATTATGATCCACAACTCCGAAGGTAAGATCGGTCCTTCTTATATTTCTATTCTTAGTTCTTAAACCTTCGAAAGCTTGGGCAGAAGTCACCTCATGAAGAATATGACGGTCCACATATAATATAGATTCTGAGTCAGAATCCTCTGAGATCCGATGACTTTCCCAAATTTTGTCGTATAAAGTTTGTCCCATATTTCCCTCTCGGTAAAGAAGGTATCAAATTTACTGATATAATGCAAATAAATTGGTTTTATAAAATATATAACTAAAAGTTATATGTTCTTATGGAATTCAGACAGATCATATATTTTCTGGAAATTTCAGAATCAGGCACATTCCAAAAGGCAGCTTCCCGTTTGGGATTAACTCAACCGGCTCTCTCTAAACAGATCTATCTTTTGGAAAAAGAATTAGGCGTTAGTGTTTTGGAAAGAGGAGGGAGATCTGTCCGACTCACTCACGAAGGAGAAAGATTCTACCAGTATTCTATCCGTATGAAAGAATTATGGGAAGAGATCCAAGATGCTTTCTCCAAGGAGAATGAACTAAAAGGAAATTATTCCATATCGGCTGGAGGGACAGTTTCTGCTTGGATCCTACCTCAGATCTTAAAGGAGATACTGAAAAAAAGACCAGGACTTTCTCTTTCCGTAAGAGAAGGGGACGCCGGGGAAACTAAGGATGCAGTATTGAAGGGAGAAGTGGATCTAGGGATATTGACGGGTCCGATCTCAGAACCTAGTCTGAATGTTTTGGAATTTTTATCGGACCAGATCTTTCCGGTGGCTTCTAAGGATCATCCGCTCTTTCTAAAAAAGAAAATTAGAATAGAGGATCTAAAAAAACAATCTTTTGTATTATTCCATCCAGGTTCCGCTCTTAGGAAAGTAGTTGAGAAGAGGATAAAATCATTCTCTAAAGAATTTGGTCCTAAGATCGCAATGGAACTTAGGAGCGTAGAATCGGTTATCAAATCTTTGGAAGCAGGGCTTGGGATAGGATTTTTATCCGAATATTCTATCAGCCCAAAATTAAAAAAAATAAAATTCGAAGATTGGAACACGGAAAGGAAATTTTATCTTTGTTATCGTAAAAAATCCGGACCTGGACTTGCTCTACTTGCTGAAGAAATTTTAAGATCTGCGAAGGAATGGGGATCTGCGAAAGGACCTTCTTCCCTTTAAAAGGAAGAAGGTGATCATCTTATTTTACTCCGGTTTTATGCAAGAAGTCCAAAACTTCTTTTTGGACTTTCTCCTTATCGGAGAATACATGTTTAGAAGTCAAAACATGGCTTCCTATTTCTATTTGAGCCTTTGTATTAAGAGGATTCGGATTATCTCCTCCGATCTTATCAAAACCTTTTAACATAGCAGGCACACTTGCCGTTTTGTCTTGATGATCCTTGTCCTTATAATAATATACTAATAGAGTAGGAACCTTTATATTTTCCAAACTATGTTGGCTGAGAACGAATTTAGTCGCGTTACTTACGTGTTGGATCGCGGCTAAATATTGATCCTTATACCAATGTTCGTAATAATGTTCTCCAATTCCATCATCCGGTGTTTTAGGAGGAGACTTTCTGATCTTTCCTTGGACTGTTTCTCCGAATGTCATTCCACCCGGGTAGAAGAATATTTTAGCCAAAGGAACGGCAAAATCAAAGAATGGGGAGAATAATACCAGATCCTTGATCTTATCCGGATACTTTCCAGCCAGATAAACAGAGATCAAACCGCCCATACTTGTTCCCATAAGTATAGTTTGATTTCCTAATTTATCCATCATTAATAAACTTTCTTCAGCCACGCGTAGGTATTCAGTAAAAGGAGTATCCCTATGATCTTCATTATTTGTTCCATGACCAGGGAGTCTTAAGTAGTATGTATTTGCCTTGAGAGAGGCAGAAATTTTATCTACAGTTTCTTCTCCTTCTGCGCGGGACGCGCCGAAGCCATGTATATAAAGAATTGCATATTCCGTTTTACCGGCAGAGTAACGGATCAGCTTTTCTTCCGAGCCTTGTCTACCTTTGAGTGATTTGGTCTCTTCTAATTTAGTTTTATAAAACGAATCAAAACTTTGAGTTAAGTCCGCCTTTGGATGGAATTCGTATTTGGGAAATGTAGCGTAATAGATCCCCAAATAGGCGATAAGCACAGCACCGAGGCCAATCGAAACCCGTTTGAATATTTTTTTCATCCTTCTCTCCAATTATTTTGCGGATTGAAATGAGCGACGAAAAGAATATTAGGAACCCTTTATTTTGAGGCAAGGATTTTTGTTGGAAGAAATATGAGGATTTAGACCGAGTTCTTCTTTAACTAACGGCGCTTATGCCCGCTTTTTCTTTTCGGAATCCAATTGGAAAAGCACATCTGAAAGATGGAACTCACCTAGTTTTGCTTCTAGCGCGGATTGAGCCTCTTGGAAAATTCCAGTCAAAGTGGTTTGTATTTTTTTGCCCACAGGGCATTTCGGGTTGGGCTTATCATGGATGGAGAATAAAGGACCCTCTGTTTCCACTGCCTTATAGATCTGTAAAAGTTGGATCTCTTCCGGAAATTTAGCGAGTTTTGCTCCTGTCACACCTTGTTTAGAAACTACAAGGCCCGCCTTTTTCAATTTTCCTAGGATGTTTCGGACTACCACCGGGTTAGTCCCAATGCTATCCGCCATAATTTGGGAAGAACTGGCTTCTTCTCCATCCTTGTCTATCAAGGAAAGAATATGGATCGCTATGGAATATCTGCTCGGAATCGACATCTTTCCCCCTTAGTTGATATTGGACGATATGATCGGATTCGCCAATCATATTTTCGAACGGCAAAAGTACCTAGGAACTCTCCCGGCAGGGAATAAAAAACAAATATGAGTCTATTTTTTCGTTTTCCCCTGGTTTAAGAAATATATTTCTGATTTCTGCAATTTCTCGGAGGCAATCCTATGTTCGCCAAATATTCGACTCTATTATTAGGGGCATTGTTCTTTTTTCACTGCGGTAAAAAGTTGCCGGTTTCTATGATCACGGCTACTTCCATGGATAGTGGGCTTCCGTTCGAGATATTGGATGGGAAAAAATGGAGACCGGAAGAAGGTGCCAAATTTGTTAAACTTCATTTTTATCCGGACGAGACCTTCTTATTATCCAAGATAGAAGTAGAATCCTGCAATGGAGACTTCTCAGATCCTATCACCGCCTATATTAATTTTGATGAATATAGTCAGGAATTGTCCACAGGATCCACTGCTGCAGTTACCTTTGACGCACCTAAAAGTACTCGATCCGTAACTTTTAACTTTCATAGAAATGCAAATCTATGTGTCCAAAAGGTAAACTTCTACGATGACAAGGGTTCCAAGATGAAATGGAAGGGGCCAAAAGTTGTAGAAGCAACTGTTTCAGCATCCGAAACAGCTAAGCCAAATCTTTCTTATGATGTGATGAACTTATTCGATTCTCGATACGAGTACGCTTGGGCTTCCGACAAAAAAGGACCGGGAGTAACTTTAGATTTCGACTTTAAGGAAACACAAAAGATAAAATCTATCAAGATCTGGAACGGTTACCAAAGATCCGACAGACATTGTCAAACCAATGGAAGATTAAAAGTAGCAACTCTTACCGGTGATAATGGTTTCGAAGAAAAGATAGAAGTGGGAGATATCATGGGGCCTCAGACCATCCAATTCTCCAAAACTTTTGAAGGTAAAAAATTAAAACTTAAAGTAGATTCTATTTATACAGGAAAAGATTATAAAGGATTAGTTATTAGCGAGATCCGTTTTTCTGACGGAGATGATTGGATCTTACCAAATCCGATGGAACAAGTTAAGAAGATCGCAAAAAATAATTTTTTCCAATTCTCCGCAGCTAATATAGATAATGTTCTGAACTGGAGTTATGTGGGAGGAGAATATACGGGAAATATTCCTGCTGCAACTGCAAGTGTGGAACAACAACAAGCACAAACTACGGAAGGTTCTCCAGCGGAAACATCTGGAGAAGAAGGTCAGACCCCGGAAACCGGTTTAATCTCTTCTAACTGGACCTTACGTTTAAGATCTGACGGAAGTCTTTTCTTTGAAGGAAATACTACGGAAGCGGATGGTGATAGCCAAATTAATAAAAGTTTCTTTGCATTAGGAAATTATGAAGTAAAGGAAGCTAAGCCTGACGGTTTGAAACTTCGTATATTCGGTCTTGTTCGTAAAATGACCCAAAAAGAGTATAACGAAGATTATTACGGAGGGGACTGCAATGGTTGTGGAAGGGACTGCAATAATAGCCAGGATTCCGAGAATGGAGAGAAAATTTTCCAAGAACAGATCCTTCTTCGCAAATCGGGAAATAAACTTTTTATAAAGAATGAAAATCCGGGAAAAGTTTTCCAATTTTCTACTTTAGAATTGGTTCAGGAATAATTTTTTGTTTAGAAAAATTTTCCCTCCACTTTTCATTTTGATCGCACTTTTGCTTTCATGCGAAAAGGAAAAAAGTTCTGATCCTTCTTTTTCCCTGAATCTATCCGGGAAAAAGGGGGGAGTTCCAGTTCGAATCGATTGGATCTACAAAGGTTTTCCCGGAGAGATGAAAATTTATGAACTGGCCTCTCAAAGGCCGGTTCAGCTCTGGGATACGAATACAGTATTGGATCTGAATCTGGCTCCTGTTTCTAGTTTGATAGAAGGTTCAAAATTGGTTTTGGGTCCCGGGGAAACTCGTAAGTTTGCATTGGTATATAAGAATGAAACAAAGGAGAAACTTTACTTCTTCGCGGCTCCTCACTCAGTCAATCCGCCTGAATTCGGTTTTGGTTTTAAATTTAAATGTCTATGTGTGAACCATCTATTCCAAGTAGAACCGGGTTCCGTTTGGTATAGAATTGTAGAAATTCGCACAATGCCTAACTGGGCGAGTGATCCATTTCAGATCACTCATACTTTGGTGAGGGTTGATCCAAGCCAGGCAAAAGAATGGAGTAATTCAGGAACACATTCTCATTCAGATGAATGAGAATATTCTTATTGTTGAGTTTGAGGTGTAGCAGCCGGATCCGGTTTTACACAAACCAAAACCTTATTTTCCAGATAACATTCAGTTTCTGTTCCGTCTTTTTTGGTATAAGGTCCAGGATTAGAATTGCTGGAGTCAGTAAACTCAGTCACTAGAACGCTTCCATCGGTGAATGTAACTTTGCCGGAACCTTTAATGATCCCTTTTGCAAAATTTCCTCGGATTACCGTTCCATTGGAGTAGAAATACATTCCATCTCCTTCTTTCAGATCGTTTACATAAATTCCTTCGAACTTGTCGCCATTCTTGTAAACGAATTTACCTTTACCTTCTCTCATTCCGCTACTGAATCCACCGGTGTATATATCTCCTGTAGAATATACATAGGTGCCTGTGCCGTTCTCACAATTGCCTGATTCGCAACGGCCGTCTTCAGCTTCTTGGTCTGGATTGATAGATCTGTTGGAAACAGAGTTTGAACCCTCTGATCTGGCTGTACTCGCGCTTGTATTGCTGGAAGATTCGGAAGAATCCTTTGTTTCCCCGGAAGAACAGTTGAATATTATAAAAAATGCGAAAATGGAACAGGTAACTGTGAAAATTCGAGCCATAGTAAAATTTTTGACCCTAAACTTAGTTTCGTCAATCCGATTTCACTGTAATAATTCTCTGACTGGCATTCCTTGGCGGTTGATAAAGTCGGGGAGTTTGTTCTTGATCCCCAAAAATACCAAATAGTAGATTTTAAGCAAAATCGGATGAAATAAGATTTTGTCGCGTAACCGGTAATGGCTCCTGCCTCTTAGAAATAATTTAAGTATAAACCCGATCAATCTGGAAGGTTCGGACTTGGATGCCTGGAATTGGAAGCGGAACGTTTTAGGATATTTTTTATGATATTCTTTTGCGAGCCTTTTGGATGCCGCTAATAGGCCTGAGTTTTCCGTATAGAGTAGTTTTCTTGCGTTTAAGATGAGTCTGAATGTCTTTTTCTGGAATTGGGAATTATAAGGTAGATCTAGTTTTTCAGAGATCTTCTTCATACGAGAAAGTTTGGAGAATGCTTCTTCTCCTAATTGTAGAGACTCTTTCGGATTAGGATTTAAGTAGTGGTATAAAGATCGAAAAGGATCGGAAACTGTGATCTTGTCCCATGTGATATGAAGAATGGGAGGGATCCGAACACGATGCATATAAAAACTTTGTCTGGCAAATCCAGGATCATATAAAAGATTTAGGATTAATTCTTCACTTAATCTCAAAAATTCTATAAATAGATCCGCATTCTTTCTGCCGTAAAATTTATGCAGAATATCTTCTAAACTTTTTTCCGGCTTAGTAAATAGCTGAACTGAAACGAATGTATTCAATTCATTCCAATAAGAAGAACGTCTTAAAAATGTGATATTTTTGAAGGAAGACCAACCTCCAGTTTGTGTCCAAACACTGATCCCAGCAATATTCGATTTTCCTAAAAGTTCCGATCTATATTTTTCATACATCCAGCCTACAAAACTTGGGTATTCTCCGAAACCTTCGTATTCTCTTCTTGCCTGTAATTCTAAAAGTTTAGGCTTATCATCTTCGAAAAATAGAGGATTGATCGGAAGATATCTAAAAAAATCACCTTCTCCATATTTTAAAGAAATGATTAGGGATTTACTTTGTATATCTTGGAATACCTTACGATATGTTTTCGGATTCCAGATCAAATCTCCTATTTCATATGCTCCTAAAGTCCAGGTCCTGAATATTAATATTTTATTATATTTTTCGAAAATAGGCAGGATTTCCTTCAAGAATGAATTTGCCTGGTTAGGGTTTTTGAGCAGAAGTTTACTTCGGAAATCCCCAGTAACGTCTACTCCGTCCGATTCGCCGATCCTAAGAACAATTCCTGAAATTTCCGCAAAACTTGAAAATAGATCTTCTAAGGATTCTTTGAATAATTGAATGATCTTGTCCAGGTTTCCGTTCGTATGTTCCAGAATAGAATCATTGATGGAGAAAAAATCGCTGGTGATAAATACTTTCAATCTTTGAGAAGAAGCGATCTTAAATAGTTTTTTATATTTTTTACGATAGGAAGAGATCTTTCGTTTTAGATCTTCCGGATAAAAATCCCTTTCGGAAAGATAACAAAGTTCATCCAGACTAATCGCATTAAATCCTAATTTAGAAATTCTTTTAGTGTATCTATAAAAAGATTCCCTGACCCTTTTATGTTTTTTCTTAGAAGGTAGAGAAGATTTTTCTAAATGAGCTAAAGGAGCCTTGGACCAATTCTGATGTTTTTCTTTGGATTCCAGAAAGAAAGGAGCAGATCCGTCTACAAGTGCAAACATTCATCTATTCCGTTTTTCTTCTATATCTAAAAGATTCGAGGGCCGCTGCAAATAAGATCAAAGCACCTCCTATAAATTCTTCCTTTCTGGGAACTTCTTGTAAGATGGCCCAGGCAAGGATTGCGGAATATACAGGTTGTACAGTGGATAGTAAACCTGCGGTTTTGACCTTCATCTTGAACACAGACTTGATATAGAACGTATGTCCGACCGCAGTAAAGAATACCCCTAATAGAATGACCAGTCCCCAATCCTTAGGAGTGATAAATAGATCTTCGAATAACAAGATCGGACTTAATACAAGGCAAGTAATAGCAGTTTGGTGAAACATCACTTGTGTTGATCCATGTCCTGATAAATATTTTTTGGTGAGAATATTCCTGAATGCCATTGCCCAGGATGATGAAAGACCGAGTCCTACCCCCAGAAGGTATTTGTTTTCTATATCAAAACTTGGGACGAGTATCCACATTCCGAATAGAACAAGCACCGCGAGTCCAAGGTCGAGACTTCTGATCTTAGAAGGAAAAAATAAAGGTTCAAGTAATACAGTCCAAACTGGATGAGTGAATAGCGTAAGCACAGCCACCGCGATAGTCGCTTCTTGTGCAGATGCAAAAAAAGTAACCCAATGAAATGCAAGAAGTACTCCTAAAGAAAATGAGATCCAATTTTCTTTTTTGGTAGGGAAGAAGAACGGTCTTTTTCTAAACCAAAGAACGAAACCTAATAAACTTGCGGCGAACAATGTTCTTCCCCATGTGATTAGGGAAGGGGAATAGGAAAGTACCTGGGCGAATAATACGTTTCCGCTGATTAAAATTTGGGAAACTTGGAATTCAAGATAGGTTCTAAGTCTGTTTTCCTGCATCTGGCAGGACTAATTTTAGATGCCTATTCGGAACGGAAAGGAATTACTTTTGCTCCTTAAACGATTTCTATGATTTGTAATAATCTAAAAAAGAAGAAGGATCCGGGTTTGCACCCGAATCCTATACCAAAGAAAAATCTGTTTTAAGCCGCTAGTGCCTGCTCTTTACCCAAACGATTTCCCCTGAAAATACTTCCGAAATCATTAAATCTAATCCCATAACGTTTCATCGCAGGGTGAACGAAAGGTGCCACCGCTTGTCTGAGATAAAAAGGCTGGTTCACTACGAAGTGATGTATTCCATGAGTGCTTCCAAAATTAAAACAGAATAGATGAAGAGGGAATAAAAACCAACTATTCAAAACTTGAGTTTGATCGTGAAGCCCCTTTACATCTCCATAATAATGCATATTAGAAGAAACAATCTGGATACTTGTTTGTCTGATCCAATTCGGGATTGTATAAACCACTGCCGAAATATTCAAGAAATGGCGGACAGTACCCAACCAAGCTGGAATTTCTAGAGGTTTTCCTAATAATTCATTTCCAATATAGAAAAGATTGATGAATAAAAAGTTATACCAAAGATGAAAATAGATCACAAGATAAGGCCAACTGGAACGAGTGATCTCACTTCTTTTGAACTTTGGAGCCTCTCTTCGTAAGATATGAGATTGGAATAAGAAGGACATATTCCCATCCATCATAGTGATAAAACGTTTTAATCCGAATTTCATTCCGTTCCCGATCAAACGTTCTTCTATATCTTCTTTATGACCGGATACCTTATGATGAAGAGTATGGATCATTCTTCTATACCAAGGACTTACCGTATTACCTCTAAAGATCCAGACCGTCCAGAACATGAAGTTTTGGATCTTTAGATTATCCTTATAATATAAATTATGAATTAAGTCGTGCTCAACTTCATGAAGAATGGATGCAAGAACCCCGTTCGCAACGATACAGGCCCAAGCAGGAATGAGCCCTGCAATATATAATCCTGCGAACAAGATCATACCTGCGGCGGAACCTAAGGTAATTGTAAGACCTAGTGCGTCTTGGTGTTTTAAGAATTCGAATTTACCACGTAATTTTCTGTCCCTGAATCGGATCCATTTCATGATCTTCTTACTTTTTTCTTTCTGAGACAATCTAGTATAAAGTTTGGTTGGAACCTGAGACGTCTTTCTTTCTGCAATGGCGATCATCGGTTTCCTCCGTTTTTGTTTTCGGTTGTCCATATCTTACGGAAATTTTCGGAAACAGTCGTCTCAATTGATCGAATGCAACTGGGTATTTGGTCCCAATCTATAAATTTTTACCGATCTTTCTAAGGAAGGCGCAATTAGTTTGGCGACAAACTGATTAACTCCCTCTGAATTCGGAAGGAGTTTTGCCGGTATGTTTTTGGAATGCTCTATGGAATGAGGATTTGGTAGCGAAACCAACTTCGAATGCTATGTCCAAGATCGATCTATCAGGTTCTTTTTGTAGAAGTTCGCAAGCTTCTTTGATCCTATAATCGTTCACAAACGCGGAGAAGTTTTTTCCAAGTTCCTGATTGATCAGTTCCGAGACCTGATGAGTGGAAAGTGCGAGTTCGTCTGCAAGATCTGCAAGCCCCAACTTCTCATCCCTATATAATTTTTCTTTTTCCATAAGTTGGGTAAGGCTGTCTCTGAGTGCGTGTCTATTCACTCCAGAGAGGAGGGAGCGTGCGTATTTTTGTCTGGTGGCCTGGCTCACTTCTTGGAGCACTTGGAAGAATGCGGGCCGCTTGTGTCCGATCAGGTAGGCGAGACAAAGACTTATCCCCATCATGGAGGAACAAGCGAGAAGAAAGATAGGCGATTTACTCGATAGGTAAACCGCGCCGAATCCAAGATTCACGAATGTAGAAATTACCATGAATGCTAAGATCCTTGCGGTCCATTCTTCTTGTAGTACCTCCCACCGAAGTAGGTCAGAACTTCCTTTTAGGATGAATAATATATAAAATACGAGGATTAGGATAGGGGAAGAAAGTAGGATCTCTCCTTCATTCCATCCGGTTTCTTTCAAGAAGATAGAGATCTTTTCTAAGATCCATTCTTGGGGGAGAAGGTACACTGCCAGGAAATATGCAACCCAGACAAGACCAGGTAGGATTAGATGCTTTTTCTCTAATCCTAAATAAGAGATTTCCTCTGAGTCTCTGTCTTGGCTTACGCTGTGAATTCCGAAAAGGATAGGGCCCACGGATGCAATAAGAGGAAATTGTATAAGAGAAAGCCTGGGAAATTCTACATACAAACCGGAAACTAAGAGCAGAAAGCTACCTTGTATTAGCCCCAAAATCAGGAAAATCAGGGCCAAAAGCCTGTTTAGGGCAGACTTATTCTCCATAACAAGCTGCCCGAGAGACATTAGAATTCCAAGTGCTGTTCCGAATTGGGTGATTGCCCAAAGGACCTGGAACCAAATCCCTGGATTGTAGTAACTATGACTTCCCATTGCGTCTGGAGGCATGGCAGGGAGAATGAAAAAATATGAGCAAGTTGTCAAGGATTCCCTTTGCGATTTGCAGCCTCTCTTAGAGAGAAGAATTTTGTAGTCACTTCTACAAGTTAGAACGAAATCTAGAATAAATTTTATAAAACAGTTGTTCTTTTTAACCCATCTCCCAAGGGATAGAAGGGTAGTTTCGTTTTTTGTAATATAGTTTTAATTCGAATGGACAAAATTGAAGTCTCAAAAGATAGATTGAGACCTTCAATCGAAAAGTCCTATATTGAATAACAATTGTTATTTTAAAAACAACCCAAAATCAGCCGGAAACTTTTTATAGAGTCTCGCTTATTTTTTTTCAAATGCACCGGAAATATAAGCCTGATATAAGCCCGCTTTATGTAGCGATCGCTATGCTTTCCACACTTGGAAAGAAACTGTTAGGATAAGCTAATAGATATGAATATAAAGAAAGCACACATTCTTTTCTCGCTTTGTTTGGCTCTGGGGATGGGCTGTCAGGCAGGTGGAGAAAAATCAAGCGCGGATACTTTTTACGATAATATCGATTATAAAGGAATTCGCCTTTTTAATATATTTGATGATTATCCTTCCATCAAATCAGGTTTCCAAAGTTTAGAACCTATTCATTTTAATCTTAAATTAGAGTCTTCCATGACTATTCCTTATAGAGAGGATATCGTGGGATTCTTACGAGTTTCCGGAGATCTTCTTCTTAAACCGGAAGCTCATGTGCGTCAGTCTCTTCTTAGAGTTCATTCTCTTTTAGATCGTATAGAGAAGGCGCCGAATAGCGCATTCGATACTCTTCAACCATGGTTGGAATCTTTACGCACGTATCGTAGACCTGTACTTCGCAATATGGCACCGCTTAGCCAAACTGCTTTGAAGTATATGTATACAAATTATTCCAAAGAAACTATGGAAACTAAGTTCAAAGAGGTTTCCGCAGTATTAAAAGATCCTGAAATTCGTATCCTTTTCGTGGAATTGGAAGATGTGCTGGATAAAGCAATCAACCGAAACACGAATGCGAAACAAGCGATTGTAGGTCTTTTACAAGGGATGGTAGATCCTTCTCTCATTTCTGACAGAGTGATGAAAGAGAAAATGATCCAGATCATTTCCGCTCTTGGAAAATCCTTCCGCCAAAGAGCTGGTTTTAGCGACGCTAAGTCTTCTGAAACGGTTCTGAAAAACTTGGTAGTTAATTTAGAAAAATTTTATACTGCAGGCGGTTCCGTTTATTCCGATCCGGCCTTTGCTGATTATAGAGATGCTACTTATCCTACAGAGTTTGCTACTGTACTTAGCGAATCCTTCCGTTATTTGAGACCAATGCTTGGAAGAGGAGGGAATTATACTTCTGATCCAAACGTTATTCTTTCCTTGGAAATGGCTAAAAATTTTGCCAAGTTCGACTTCTCCTCCGGTGTAACCGGTGTTGATCACTCTCTTCGTGAGTTGATCCGTATGGATGCTTCCGGATTGGATAGAGCGGATCCTGCAAATATTACAAGCAGCCCGATTACCGCATTAGAATCGTTGATGTTCATCCTAACCTTATCCGACACTTACGGATTCCGTTGGGAAAATCCTGCTGATACTTCTATGATGAGACTGGAGCCGAACGGTTCCGGTAACGGTGGTCCGATGACCGGTGGAGTTCTTACTGTAGGTGACAGTATCTATTCTATGAAGTCAGCGATGACCGGCAATATCGGTATTAAAGCTTTCATGAACCAAAGCTCTAACGACGCTGCCGTGTTCAAGAATGGAGATGCAAGCACTCCGACTGCACTTTCTATCGGGATCAATACTCCAACGTTGACCTTATTGGAAGCTCCGGATCCGGCTATTATCCCTGCTGCAAACGATCCTGTTTATACTAAGACCATACCATTTATCATGAAATTAATCCGCACAGTCCTGATCTCAGGCGGCGGGCCTTATTATAATAAGAACCGAGTGGATTCCAGCGGGAATGTTCTTACTTTGGATGGGAAATTATATAGAGATTCAAACGGTGTAGACCTAATCTACAAAGAATCTTGGAATACTTCGGAATATAGGGTCAAGGTCTCAAATACTGCCAGCGGCTCTTGTACCGGCGGTACTATTTGTAAATGGGTAGGTCCAGGCGGAAGAGAGACTAACGCAGTTGTTGCAAACAATTCATTCACACCTGTTGCATCAGGGCAGAACGCTTCCGGTGCAAAAGGTTGGAGTATACCTGTTTGGGAAATTCCAAAAGATAATACAACTGAAAGAGCAGTGAATACGGACGAGGAAGCGCTTTATAAGAACTTCCAGTGGCTTCTTCATGAAAAACGAATGGTGGCTGTGATCCCACTTCGCGCTTCTTTGGGTGCAGGGGTTCCATACAAAATGGCTGCCTTTGTTACTCTGATCGCTAACGGTATGACCGGTCTTATGAACGCAAGACCTGTTCTACAAGACGGATCTGCATGCGCGGACCGTATCAATGCGATTTGGAAAATTAAAAATACTTTCTTAAAACCAGGATGTGCAAGTTCTACTCAACCGAATTTCAGACAACCTGGAGTTCCGATACTCCAAGAGAATTATTCCGATATTCCTGGCGATAGTATGTTCTATCTAGAAGCATGGGATTACGGAACAAGCGGTGCTAATTCCTTGACCTTTAATAGCTTGGGAGATGCTTCCGTTTATAGTATCTTCTATCCTGATCCTGAAAATTCTTACGGAGTAATTCCGCAAGTAATCGCAGCTAACTTTGCAGTGATGGAAAGACTTTCTTTCTTAACTCCGGATAAGGTTCTTCCTTCCGGTGCGAACGTTGCCTACGGAAAATCCGTAGAAGAAGCTTGGGGACAAAGAAATAGACTTCTTCCTTTAATACTTTCTCTTGCATGGACCTTGGATGACCAAGCAAATCCAAGCTTGAACAAAAACCCGTTCCAAATACTAACTGGACTCAGTGCAGCTCTAACAAGACCACTTCTTGCAAGAATTACGGATCCGGAACCTAATAGTGGAGGAAGAACGATCGATGTAGTTAAGATCGTGAACTCTGATGCAAGTGTAAGAAGTAACTCTGCAACTGAAGGTGAATATTTCTTCAGATATCTGGATCCTGTTTCGAGCAAACCGGTACGTTCTCCACTTTCTATCTTAGCTGAAAACGAAAGAAGATACCAAGACGGGTTATTAAACCTAATGTCCAGAACGGATCTTCTATCCACATTTGTGCAGATGCTTGCCGAGATGGGGAAACCGGAAAGAGCAAGCGGTGCACTTCTTACGTTCCAATCCATTGCGGATCTGATCGGAGAAATAAAACTTACGAATGAAGCTCCAACAGCAGTTCAGTTTAACTTAGAAGCATACTTGGGAGAAGTTAGAGATATGCTCGCGGCATTCCCTGACTCTCGTGTTGCCAATATTTATGATCCTGAATGGGATAGGCTCGGGAATTGGGCAGTTCGTTTAAGGGATTATTTCGATCCTGATTCCGTTTATAGTTTGATCCCAACCTTGGATTTCTCCATGGACATGATCATAGACAATATTCCTACCAACACTCAATTGGTATCGATCGTGGATCTTCTGGGCGGACTCACTCGTAATGAGAGTAGCGTCCAGGATTACTTAATTACGAATTTATTAAGTGTAGATACGGCGGATCTTGCACAAGTCTCCGCTCCTTACGGAAGAAGCACCGTGGGAGTGTTGATGGGTATCGTTAAGACCGGTGAATTCTATTCTTACTTAGAAGCGGATATGAGAAGTCCGCATTCACTCAAATCCATATTCAAAGACGCTAAAAGACTTTTGGTGTCGGATATGATACAAACACAAAGAAAAGACGAAAGCTCTCTGATCTATACGGCGGGAGTGTTGATGGGTATTTTTGCGGATCTTGCTTCTACGGGTAAAAAACAATTCCCGGATGGGTTCGTATTCTACGACAGATTTAACGAAGATGAAAACTCTGACACCTATTGGGATAGGTTCGTTACGGTATTCACCCGGTGAGAATAATGAAGAGAATTTTTTTGGGAAAAATAAGTCGAGGGCTGGAAATGAATCTGAAAAATATAAAAGTTTCTAATGTCGATAAGGGAATCAAACTCGCGATCCTTTCTATTTTATGGGCAGGTGTCTTAGTCGGATGTAGCCCTGAAAAGATGAAAGGATTTGCAATGTCGGATGTTTTCGACCTAGGATTCTTTTCAGGCGGAAGAATATTTGGGGCGAATCCGAATCTTCAGCCTCCGTATAACAGTGTGGATAATGACACTGCGGTTCTTCCTGTGGATTTCGGTTCTACCAGTCCTCAGGCAACTTTATTTATCAACTCCACTGAAAACGTGGATAGATACAAAGAGTTGGAGATCCGTTTTTCCCACCCAATGAATAAAACCACAGTAGAGGCAAACTTTACTATCAATGGTACTACTGGAAATCTTTCCGGGCCTAATCCTGGCGGAGAATTCTACTGGATGAGCGGTCAGAAACTTCGTTTCAATCCTTACAGAGAATTAAAACCGGCCGAGTCTTATACGATTACAATTACTCCGGATGCCGCAACAATCGGTGGAGTAGCTCTGGAAAATTATACGATCACTTTCAGGACTGGGTTAGATTATAGTCTTACAAATAAGATTACCCAAGGTAGCCAATATACTCTGAACGGAACGAATGATATGACATTCGACCAATCAGCAGCTTTAACATTGGCTTCTACCTATTCAAATCCTGTTGTAGGTGAGAATTATATCCAATCGGTCCTTTTGAAAAAAATAGGTTCTAATAATTCTCAAGATATTTGTACCACTGCTCCTTGTTCTATGAGCGGTACTATTTCCTTAAACCTAAGCACTTCTCAAGTTCCTCCTACAGTTGGTGGGAATACCTACTATTATGAGATCGCTACTACGAACGGAAAAACTTTCCGCAAGTATTTCAGCTTTAACTACGGTAAATTGGAGAATGCGAACGGCGTTCTTCCTTACGTAGCAAACGGTGTAATGGATGAAGCGCAGATGCTTCCATTCTTAGGAAAAGCGATCCAGAAATATACTACTGGTGCTTTCAAAGTTAAGGATGCAACCGGAGTTCCTCGTACTTTCCAAGAATTCTTATTAGGAATGCCTGATTTTCCTAAGAAAAAATTCTTTGAGAATGGACAATGGACCATCGGCGAAGCTTGTATGAGACAAGACGGTAAGATGTCCGGTAACGCAAACGAAGCTGCATTTAAGGATTTCGATTATATTCCTGTGTTCGGAGCTAAATCTGGCGGAGCAGGAAGAGGATATTGTTGGGTAAGGCACCCTGATTGCGTGACAGACAACGGACCTCCTTTTCATCCTAAAAAAAGAAATGGGATAGATAGAGACCAATGGTGGAATATATACAATAGTAATAATTGTGGCCAAAACCAGAATAATGCGAATTATCCTCAGGCTTGTAAGAACTTATTCCATTGGAATGAGGCTGCTTGGAGTCTTTGTCATTATCCTACCGACGTGAAATCCTACAAAAACGGTGGATATACTTCTACTGTATTCTCTACATTTGGTAGACCGGAAGGAGATATTACATCAGCTGGAGAAGACTTATTAGATTGTGCATTCCCAGCATGTTTCTTCGATTCCTATCATATCGAAAAAATCGCTCCGGGACCATTCTCTAAATACAGCGCTATCTTGAACGTAGCTTCCGGTGGAATTGCAGACGGTAGTGCTGCGATTACCTTGGACGTATACGTAACGGATATGAGACTTCCTAAGTTCGTCCGATGCGGATCGAATAATGCAACTCATGGTTGTGCGGCAGGAACTGGAACCCAATTAGGAAACGTTGTTGCTGACTTAAAAGTGAACCCTGGCTCAGGAGCAGTAAATCCTGGATTGGGACTGGATCTAAAATCCAGATACACCGAAGTGGATCTTTTGGTTGTATCTCGTTTCGAGGATTGGTATGGAGCATTCAACGGACCAGGAGCTCTGCTCGTATTCAGAACTACTGCTAAGTTGAACTGGGATCCGGCAGTCGAGGGAGTTTTAAATCCGAACGGTTACGATTGGAATGACGTAAAACTTTCCAAACCACGTTTGGCCTTAGCTCGTACTCGTAACAATATGACTGTGACTTCCGACGGTTTGATCAATATGACCGTTAAGACTCCTTTCACTGTAAATGACGATTACTTCCCTGATAATCCTAGCATCGCACAGATACTCTCGAATTCGAATAACTTCTTCATTCGTCCATGGGCAAACCCATTACATATGTCTTTAGCTGGTTTATATCCTGGAGAAGATACTTCCGACTTCATGTATACGGCTCCAATGACTTACATTCATGGTAGTGAAGGTTTTAACACTATCATCGAAGCTCTCGTAGGTAGAGAAGAGTTGAGTAATATGGCGAACCTGACTGTGGATCAAGTAAAACAGATCATCACACAATATATGCTCAGAGATATCGTACAAAGGATTGCTCCGAACGTTCTGAACTCAGTGATTGCTGACTTAAGAGATACTGGAGTAACTATTACTTTACCAAGTTATCTTCCTGCTCCTCTTGGAAACTTCCCATTAACAGTGAAGTTCAAACTGAATACGGATGCAGCAATCAAACATGATGGAACCAATAAAGGTCTTGTGACTTCTTTGGACTTTGCGTTCACAAGCGGTTATAACCCTCCTGGCGGACTAAGGACCCAATCCGGAAAATCCGGAATGGTTACCACAAGAACTTGGAGTGCTGCGAATCCGCCTCCTTCTACTTATCAGTTCAGCCAATCTGCTGCGAACCCTGGGTTCTTGATCTCTATGCATACTGACACTATCTCTCAGGCTGCATTCCATTTATGGCAGAGAAGGGGATTGGATATCGTTCTGAATAAGGCATTCATCGATGGAATGAACGCATTTGCAGGAGCAGATCCTCTATTCGCATTAACCACTTCTTTCTTAAAGGCTTCTCCTTTGGTTACGATCCTTGTGCCAGGAAGAAACAAACTACAAGGTTTGAACGGTTCCAACGCGATTGCACCTCCGGTAAAATCTTTTGATGATATCGATATGGTGATGTCTCCTATCCATGCACCTAACGTGAAGTTCAAACCTATGACTTCCGCAGGAGTGCCTAAGATGAGATTGTATTTTACAGAAATGCAATTACAGATCATCGCTAAGAAACCAACTTCTTGCACAGGTCTCGTGGATGAAGAACTTACGGAATGCCAAGCAGATACAAGAGCGAATGGTTACCAACAAACTTTGGGAACAGTTAGGATCAGCTTTGCTGCGGATGCAGACTTCCGTTTCAAAATGTTCTCTAACCCTACCAATAACCCTGCACTTGCTAACTTAAACGCACTTCAGGTTATCTTGGATCCGATCAATAACTTGGATTATGCTGTAGAAGTTTTAGAGGGACAAACTTATAATCCATTCGGTTTGGACCCTGACGGTATTAAATCAGTGATCTCTCCGTTAGTCACCACTCTGGTGATCCCAATGGTAAACAGTATTATGAAAGAGATCCCAATGCCTCCGGATATCACCTTCCCTAAATTGATCAACCCTGCAGGAACTCAATCCTGTGCGATCAGCGCGAAGAGTGATAAGGTACAATTCTTCACCTTGAATTCACCTCAAGTTGCAGATCCATATCTGTTAGGAGGAATGAGATTTGTAGGACAAGCTGTAACAGATCCTGCATCTCTGATTGTCTGCCCTTAAACACTCCTAGCTATTTCGAAAAACTAGATGTCGAAATAACCGAAAGGGAAAAACCCTTTCGGTTTTTTTTTAAGGTGTTTATTGGATTACTAAATTAGAAAAAACTTATGAGTGAGTCTTCACTCAATTAGGATTGTATAATTTTGATTTTCTTTTGCTACAGTTTCGCAAAAGTTTTCGTTCGATTTTGTATCGAACTGCATCATTATTTCATAACGATCGTTAGAACGTGCTATATATTTTTATAAAAATGGAAAGGAAACTCATTCAAATACTTGCATTTAAAAATAGTGAGCATTTAGTCACAATTTTTGTCCCGTTTTCATAAATGGGTTGCAGGAATCCGGATAAGATAGGAAACGAAAAGTGGATATGACGTATTATCAGCTTTCATGTTATTTGGTCGTGACTGTATTAGTCTACCGTACGATCCATAATTTAGTTTTATATTTTAGAAATCGGAAACAGTCATACCTTCTTTACTTCGCCTTACTCCAAGTTGCGTATGGCGCTTATCTATTTTGTTTTATTCAAACAATCAATGCTGAAAATCCTGAAAGGGCTTTGATCTGGGAAAGAGTGGAGAACGCTACTGCGGTAGTATTTGCCACGTTTATCGCGTTGTTCGTGAATAATTATAAAAAACTCTTTAGCAGGGATTTCATTCTGCTATATGTGTTTATGAACCTTATCCTGGTAGGGATACTCTTGCAGGATCCAAACGCTTATACAATGAGCGTTTCTCACCCGAAACATTTTCCTTCTTTAGGCATTATTATCTACGAAACAGACCAGCCTACTATCATGCAGTTTATCTTCCTTTCCAGTATTCTGATGATTATATGGACAGTGATGAAGGTAATGAGCCAGGTCCGTAAGAATAGATTTAGGAATCATTTCCTATTTTACGGATTGGTATTGTTCTTCGCGAGTTTGATCGCAGATATCTTGGTTGCGAGTGATATAATCGGAATCCCTTATACTTCTCATTTTAGCTTTTTGATCCTTATGTTCTGTGTGGATAGCTTTCTTACGGTAAATAAGTCCGAAAGGGAAGTCAGAATGGAATTCAAGGAATCAGTTTCCAAATGGCTTACTAAGCCGGAAGCTTCTTCCTTTGGATCACAAACTAAGGACCTAAGTGGAGAAGGTCCTGGATCTAAACTTAATAATGAGAAGGGCCGTAATCCTAAAAAGTTAAGTGTTAGAGCACTTGGTCCATTAGAATTGGATTTGGATGGGAAGAAGATCCCGGCAGCCGAATATTCCAGTAAGAAAAAACTACTTAAACTTATCAAACTTCTGTTAGTTCGTTTCGGCAAAGGTGTTCATAAAGAAGAATTATTAGAAAATCTCTGGCCGGGGATGTCGGAGAAAAATGCCCTAAATAGTCTGCATGCGTTACTTTTCCGTCTTCGTAAAATATTAGGAAATCCGGAAGCGGTTGTATTCGCAGAGGATAGATTATTCTTCCATTCTGATCTGGTAGAAGCTGACTTTGTGGAATTCGAAAAAAAATTCGAGGCTGCAGGGAAACTTCTTCGTAACAAAAAAGAAGAAGAAGCTGTACAATCTTATAGAGAAGCACAAGAATTATATACTGGGGACTTTTTCGAATTCGATCTATACTTCCCTGAATCAGAACTAAAACGTGAATATCTGCGTAAGAACCTGATCGAAATTTATAGAATTTTATGTGAATATGCTCAGAAAGCAGGGGATGCTAATTCTTTACTTTCGGATTCAGAAAGTTGGATCCGTTTGGATGATCTGGATGAAAGAGCTTGGAGATTTCATTTCGAGTCCTTACAATCTCTTGATCGTAAGAATGAAGCCCTACGCAAATTTGAGGATATGAAGAAGATCCTCAAAAAAGAATTAGGTGTGGAACCTGACCAAGAGACAGTATCCCTTATCGAAAAGATCCGTGTTACTTCTCCAGTGGGCTGATTGTTTTGGAAACGCTGCACTATAAAATAAAACGCTCATTAGAAAAAAAATATTGGACGAAGTAAAACCCTTCTGTACGTTCTTCCAGAATCCCCCATATTCTAAGTAAAAAATAACCCCCGAAATAAAATGAATAAACGAATCCTTTTTTTTGTAACGATTGTTACAATTACCCTGGCAAACTGTTCCATCGTATATAGAGTTACTGGTAAAACTTTAAACTCTTACGCCCAAGACCATTTGGTTCCTTTTTATCTGGCTTCCGACGATATGGATGCGATCTGTACTGGAGGAACTGCACTTGGGCCATTGGTAGCTTCTTTCGAAAGGACAGGAGCTTCTGTGGAACTGGCTACTATGGTAGCGCAGATGGGAGCAGGGATGTGTGCGGAGAAACAAGCACAAGAAGCTGAACTTTTATATATCGCAGCAGTGCGCAAGGGTAAGGGAGAAGAGGCTCTAGATAATCAGGCTAGACAGATCCGTTACCACGGGATTGCCGCAAAAAGATACGGGGACGCACATAATAGATTCCTCCAATACTTCGGAGAATGGAATGGAAAATGTCCTTCTATCAGCGAAGACGAAGAGTTATATTATTTAGTAGGACTTTCTTCCGGATTATTGGCGATCCTTCACGATTTCGCTTCCCAAGGATATGCAGGGATTACTCGTGAAGTGCCTAGCGTTGTTGCAGGTGGATCCAAATGTTTGGACCCTAAAAAATGGTGGGGAACTCCTTTAGCATTAGAAGCTGTTGTATGGCTTTCCGTTCCAGGTGCGACTCCTGAAGGAAAAGATGCTGCTAAACAAATGGAAGAAGCAGTGAAGATAGGCGACAAAGAAGGTGTTCGTTTAGCTCGTGCATTCCAGATCCAAGCCGCAGCCGGAAAAGGTGATGTGGAGAAGATCAAAAAGCTTATATTAGAACATTCTAAAGTTCTAAGTCAAATTCCTTCTAAGAAAGAATATCGTTTCTTAGAGGCATTCGCGGAAAATTTATCACGTCATGAATCTGATAAAATTTGGATGAAAGAGACCGGGCATAGGGGACCGATTAATTTCTCCTCTTTCCCGGGAAAAAAGAAAAACAATAAAGAAGAAGACGATCTGTTAAAAGATCTTTGAGCGGGTTCTTGGGTGGAAAACGAAAAAAAAGGGACCTTAAGGAGAAAAAACTATATGAAGAAGTTTCTCATTCTATCGGTAATCATTCTCGGGACTTGGATGTCCGTAGGTGTGGGAGCAGCGGAGACGGTGGATCGATCCATGTGTGTATTCGATCCTTCCGGCGCGCACGGAGACGTGTTTAAAGCGGCACAAAGATACCAAGCACAAGCTTTAACATGGGGAATCCGTCTAGACCTTAAAGCTTACACGGACGAAGTGGTGGCAAACTCCGACTTCAAAGCCGGAAAATGTAATATGGCATTCTTAACTTCTCTTAGAGTAAGAAGTTACGTACATGAATCAGGATCCATCGAAGCGATCGGTGCATTGCCAAGTTATGACCTTCTCCGTAAAACAATCGAAGCATTATCAAATCCTAAAGTAAGGGAATTAAACACTGACGGCGACTACGAGACCATGGCTATGTTCCCTGGTGGAGCAGTTTATCTTTTATTAAGAGACAAGAACTTGAAAGATATCAAGGACTTGGCCGGTAGAAAGATCGCCACTTTAACTTATGACCAAGCTGCCACTACTATGGTTGATATTGTAGGAGCTTCTATGGTTCCTGCTGAGATCGCTACTTTTGCCGGTATTTTTAATAACGGAAGAGCGGATGCTTGTTATTCTCCGGCAATCGGGATCAAACCTTTGGAACTTATGAAAGGTATTTCTCCGAACGGTGGGATCGTACGTTTTCCAATAGGGCAATTGACCTTCCAAATCGTGGCTCGCCACAAAGATTTTGCAGAAGGTTACGGAAATACTTCTAGAGCATGGGCTGCAACTCAGTTCGATGCAATGCTTTCTCTTACCAAAAAGGCAGAGCAAGAAATTCCAGCTAAGTATTGGATAGAAGTTCCAAAAGACCTTCAAAAGAATTATTTCGAAAAATTTAGAGAAGTAAGGATTAGGCTGAGAGACAAAAAAGTATATCATCCTACCATTCTGAAATTAATGAAAAGGGTCCGTTGCAGCGCTGATAAAGAAGCAGTTGAGTGCTCGGATAACTTGGAATAATTTCCAAAACTAACACAAAAAAGGCGGGAAAAATCTTTCCCGCTACTCTTATATCAATCAATCGCAGATTCCAAAGGATATTCTATGTGGAGAAAAATCGTTTCCTGGGCGGTATTATTCTTTTTATTCGTACCCCTTGTTCAAAGTGGAAGCCAGTTAGTTCAGGCTAGGTTGCTAGGTTTAGGCGGAAGTATTTGGCCGAACTACGCAATGATCCGAAATGTTTGTATTGCCGATCCGAATGCGGAAGCGGACACAAAGGCAGAAGTCAGCCAAGCGGATATGGACGCCTTGGATGATATTGGTCTTGGAGATACTTCCGGTGGGAAGAATATAACAGCTCCTACAGGACCAACTGAAACACAATTGGAGTTGGAGAAGCTTGCAGGCTCTCTAACAACAGGACAGAAATTATATTGTGGATTTGAGCGCAGGCTTTCTTGGATTACAATCTCAGCCATAGATTATATTCCTATGACCATGGTATTCCTACTGATCGTAGCTGGAACTGTTTCCACAACCAGAAGATACCATATCGCTCTTAGAAATCCTGAAAATTCGAAAGAGGAAAAGATCACCGAATGGAGCCAGATTATCGCAAATACGATCATCATGGTGTCCGCTGCATTCATGTATCCTCTCCAAAAAGGTGTGGAAGCACAGATTCAAGTTCTTTGGGTTTTGGGACTTTTACTTTTGGCAGGATTAAATTTTTATAATTTAAAGAATCCTGTATTTAAAAATGGGGAAGGTAAACAAAATACCAAACTTTCGAATGCATTATTATGCGTTCCTCTATATGCTTGGATGGCTCTTATCTGCGGATTGTACTTCTTCATTTTGGAAAAACACCCTGCAGGACTTGCGATCTATCTGCAAAAATTGACCGCACACGCTCAGCTCTATATCCAGATCGGCCTCTATGTTTGGACCGGTATTCTTTTGAGAGATACTTCTTTGGGAAAAAGATTTTTTGATCTTTTAAACCCATGGAAACTTCCTTCAGAATTGATGGCAGTGATCATCGTCGTTGTTGCGGCTCTTCCTACTGCTTATAGTGGTGCTTCCGGGATTGTGGTTTTAGCATTAGGTGCTACTATCTTCAAGGAATTGAGAAGGGCAGGTGCAAGCCAAGAGAGAGCTCTCGCGGCAACTGCAATGTCAGGAAGTTTAGGAGTGGTTCTTCCTCCATGTTTACTTGTTGTGATCGTTGCTTCTTTGAACTTAGAAGTGACTACAGACGAATTATTCCATTGGGGTTGGAGAGTTTTTGCACTTTCTTCCACTCTATTCTTGATCGTAAGCTGGTTTAGTAGAACTGAATCCTGGAAGATCCGTCCGGAACAAGACGCGTTCAAAAAATCTTTACTGGCATTCAAATCTTTCTCAGTGTATTTGGTGATCTCTATTGCAATCGTTCTTACGATCGTTCTTGCACTTGGAACCCATTTTGACGAAAGAACTGCTCCTTATATCCTTCCGATCGCAATGTTGGCACTTCTATTCATTGATTATAGAATTTCCAAAAAGGAAAAACTGGAAAAGGGTGAAACTCATAACGAAGAAGTGGAACTTTCCAGAACTTCTTATGATGCCGGCTCACATTTAGGGGCACTTCTTCTTCTCATGGGATTATCGGCTTGTATGGGTGGGGTTTTTGAAAGATCGGAAGTGATCAATCTATTCCCAACTCAATTAGGATCTCCAATGTCTGCGATGTTGATCTTAACATTTGCACTTGTGATCATTGGAATGTTAATGGATCCTTATGGAGCTGTGATCCTGGTTTCCGTGACCTTGTATCCGATCGCTAAAGCGAATGGCATCCATCCTTTGAATTTCTGGATGACTGCGCTTGTTTCCTTCGAGTTAGGCTATTTGACTCCACCGGTTGCACTCAATCACCTGTTGACTAAGCACGTTGTTAGAGATTTGTTAATAGAAGATAAGAGTTTGGAAGGAAAAGGTTTCTTCGCAAGGCATGAACATATCGTAATTCCGATTATAGTCCTGACACTTACCTTGCTCGTAACTGCTTTCGGGCCGATCCTTTATTCTAAATACGCCGGGTAAAATCCTTCGCGGTCTTAGTGACTTTGCGTGAGACAAATTTTATCAATTTGATTTTCACGCGAAGCCGCTAAGAGGAGAAGGTCTCGATTTTTGACCTTAAACTCTTTGTGAGCTCCGTGCGAAATTTCTTACTTCTTCTTTTTCTTCTTACCTTTGGTCTTAGGGAATTCCAGTTTAGAAGGACCGAAATTTCCTTTTGCAAATTGTTTCTTCTTGGTTTCGATCCAAGGTAAAACCCAAACCAGTTCTTCTGCCAGAGAGAATAAGTTTTCGTTAATATCCACAAGTTCTTCTACCACTAAGAAGTAAGCAACGCTGGATTTTAATTTGCTATCTCCTTTGCGGATACGTTTCATCTGGTTTTTATAGATACGGACTTTGATATCTGAAAGTTCTTTAGTCTTTTTGCCGGATCTTGCCTTTTCCACTAAACCTGGGACCTTGTCGGATTGTGCCAAAAGTTCGAAAAGATCTTCCGCTAATTTACGAAGTTCTTTTAGATCTTCTCTTTCGTCCTTGGTAAGACCGGTTTGGAAACGATCTATCTTTTCGGAAGTGTTCCTATGTATATTTGTAAGATTCTCCGCGATACGATCTATATAGCCGAGTGCATTTGTGAAAGGATGTATGGATTGGAAATCGGACTCGTCGAAATGTCTATCAACCAGACTTAAGAAACCGGAAATGGAGGATTCGTAATTTTTCTTTAAGTTCTTTAGGATCTTAGAAGCTTGTTTGAAATCTTTCTTCTTCCCGCCAATATAACCGGAAGAAAGAGTATTCATCGCCTTCTTCGCCAATAACAAATTACCTAATAAGGAAGAAAGTGATTTAGAAAGTGCTTTTTCCGGATGTTTACTGAGTAAGAGTAATTTTTCCAGATTCTCATCGTATTCTGCCTTTCTTTTCTTGTGGATACGATTGAATGCGAGAACTAAGAAGAATGTGAATACTAAAACTACTACAACCGCTGCAAATCCGAAGAAATAGAATAGAGCCGCGATAAATCCACCTGTAAAGGAAGCGAATATCGCAGTCATAAACCATCCACCTACTACAGTTAAAACTCCGCTCACACGATTGACTGCATTTTCCTTCTGCCAAGCCCCGTCCGCAAGAGAGGTTCCCATTGCCACCATGAAGGTTACAAATGTTGTAGAGAGAGGAAGTTTTTCTATAGTTCCAATCAGGATAAGTGCGGAAGCGATAAGTATGTTTACGGAGGCTCTGAGTAGATCGAACGCATCACTTTCATGTAAACGAACTAATTCCAGGGTCCCACTTTGTTTAAATCTGGAAGAGATCCAATTTCGGATGATCGAAGGCAAAAATCTTTTGATAGGATAATAAATACCAACTGCAATCTGAACGAATACTCTTGCGACCAAACTGGATTGATACGCTTCTACAGTTTCTCCTTGGGAGCCTAAGCTTACTTCTGTTCTGGTTACTGTTTCCGCCTTCTTGGATTTGAATAATGCGACGATCATGATGAGGGCTGCACCGATCAGAAGTCTATTATCAGTTAGGACTTCCTTTCCTAAACCGGATGCCATTGTATTTGCATCCCAATTAGCTGCTTTGATCAATTCGTGGGTTTGTAAACTTGCAATTGGAACTCCAATAAAGTTCACTAAGTCATTACTTGCAAATGCCATCGCAAGTGCAGCTGTTCCAAATAATACTACGATCTTCAGAACGTTTATTTTAGATAAGATCAGTATTTGGAAAAGAATGGAAAATCCTATAAAATTCAGGACCAATATGGTTTTGAAATTTGCCTGGATCCAAGCTAACACATCTTTACTCAGGAAAGTAGATCCTTTCATCGCAGTAAGTAGAATGAAGAAGATCACTACTGTGACTGCAAGTCCTGAGAAAATTCCCCCGAACCATTTCATCGTTTTTTCCAAACGGAAACTAAATATCAATCGGAAGAAGAACATCAGTATCAGCCCCGCAAAAAATGCGAGTATTACAGATAGTGCGATCCCGAATATGATCTTTAAAGCGGACTCTGAGTTTATGATCTTGAAGGCGTCGTTTAATGTATCAGCTTTGAGAATTGCCAGTACCAAGGAGGCGCCCAATAATTCAAAAACCAAAGACACTGTAGTGGAAGTAGGAAGTCCTAAGGTATTGTATAAGTCCAGAAGGATAATATCCGAGACCATCACCGCTAAAAATAAGAACATCAACTCTGCTAGGCTGAAAAATTCAGGATGAAAGATCCCTTTTCTTGCGACCTCCATCATTCCGCTGGAGCTTAAAGCTCCGAGCAAGATACCGAATGCAGAAACGATCAGGATGATTTTTCTGGAAGCTGCTCTAGATCCGACTGCTGAATTCGTAAAGTTCACTGCGTCATTGGAAACTCCGACGAGTAAGTCCATTACCCCGAGCACAGCCATGACCGCTACTATGATTAAGAAAATATCCATGAGTCCTATCCCGAAAGGGTGTTTTGGGTAGTATTTAAGGCAAAGTAGGAGCCTCAACCCAAATTTCCGCGGGTTTCTTTTTTCAAAATATGGATTATGAAATGGGCTTTCGATTTCTCCCCGACCTGAAAGAATGGGTGATCTAACCGGTTTTCTTAAGAATTAGAAGACGGGTGAATCAATCGTCACGATATACAAAAGGAGGCGGTATGAAGATTTCAGTGGGCAATCTTCCCCAGGAATGGAAGGAAGAAGATTTGGAAAAATTATTCTCCAAATATGGAAAGGCCGAACATATTTCCATCAAAAAGGATAAACTCACAGGACGGTCTTTGGGTTACGGTTCTTTAGAATTGGAAGATGGGGCAGCAAAAAAGGCCCTGGAAGCTTTAAACAAGTACGAGGTTTCCGGAAAAGTTTTAACGGTGGTAGACGCCGAAGAATGGAAAAAAGAATTCGATAAAAAACAATCCGTGAAAGGTGGGCCAAATCACAATAAGGTGCAGGGAAGCCAGACCACGGGCGGTTTTGGAAGTTCCGTCAGACGTACTGGAGGTAGAGGAAAATGAATTTAAAAAGAATCTATATATTAACCGCAATTTTAATCTCAGCATTTGTTCTGAGCCTGGGAGTATTCGCTCAAGGCAACGGTCTGGTGATTAAAGATATCAAAAAGGGAACAGGAAAAGAGGCCTTCAATGGGTCTAACGTAACCGTTCATTATACCGGCTGGCTTACCAACGGAAAAAAATTCGATAGCTCCAAAGACAGAGGAACTCCGTTCCGCTTCGATCTGGGCGCAGGGCAAGTGATCCGTGGTTGGGACAAAGGGGTCCAAGGTATGAAAGAAGGTGGGGTCCGTAAATTGACAATCCCTCCTGAAATGGGTTACGGAAGCTCCGGAGCTGGAACTATCCCTCCTAACTCTACACTGATTTTTGAAGTAGAATTACTCAAAGTTTACTGACATTTCTGTGTTAATTCTGTTGCTTCTATTCTAATGGATCAGAAGCAACAGTAGCAAAATATCACGATTTCACTTCAATTCGCGCCATTCCTGCATCTTAGATCATCTTACTTCTTCTTTTTTTTCAGAAATTGTAATATTTAAACAAGCCTATTCTTCCCATTTATTATATAAGAAAAGGGAGGAAGAAGGTTTTGAATCAAGAAAACATATTAACTACTACAACTTCTTCCCAGTATCGTACTCTATTCGAACACCAACCATTAGCCGCGTTTTTAGTAGAAGCAGACGGGACAATTGCTCTAGTAAACCAGAAGTTCGAAGACATCTCCGGAAAGAAAAAGTCGGAGATAGAAGGAAGAATGAAATGGTCCCAGTTCGCACATCCTGACGATACCGAAAGCCTGACAGATGCATTCATAGATAGATTTCGACATGAAGTCCCAAAAGTGTTTTCCGCAAGAACAAGACTACTTTCCGCAAGCGGTTACAAAAAAGTATATGTAAGAGCAAACAGGATCCCAACGGAAGAAGGTAGAGTACTTGTTCAAATACAAGAGTTAGATGAAGAAGGCCTTCTCAAAGATTATTCCTTAGAAGATTCGGATTATCGCTGGCGTTCCTTTCTTATGGAAGGAATGGATTTCGTGGTTATTATGGACCTGAATGGGAATGTATTATTCATCAATAAAACATTCACAGGAGTTCCTGCAGACGAGATCCAAGGTAAGAACTTTTTCGAAATATTAAAAACTTCTGATGCACTAAAATTGCAGGCAGTGATTGCGAGAGTATTAAAAACAGGAAAGCCGGAAGCATTCGAAGAATGGAGTAGCTTCACCGGGAAAAAAAGCCATTATTATATTAGGATTTCTCCGGTAACAAAACAGAAAGAGATCAGTGCGATCTTACTTGCGATCTCGGATACCACCCAACAAAAGGAATCGGATTCCGATCGTTTGAGAAGAATGGAATCCCAAAGACATCGCCAAAAATTAGAAGCACTTGGAACTTTGGCCGCAGGTGTTGCCCACGAGATCAATAATCCGCTTACAGGGATCTTAAATTACGCAGAACTTGTTCGCACCCAAGTAGAAGAGAATGAATCCCTTTCTAAAAATATGGAAGTTATTATTCGGGAAAGCGAAAGAATTTCCGGAATTGTAAGAAGTTTATTAGGTTTTGCTCATAAAGAAGAAGGGATCAAAGCCCATGTTTCTACCGGAGAAATTTTATATTCTTCTATCCAACTTCTTTTACCATTCCTGATCCGAGACGGGATCCGTGTAGAAGGAATGGACGATTTGGTGGATCCGGATTCGGAAATTCCGCTTGTGATCGGGGAACCCCAAAAACTAAAACAGGTTTTTCTAAACTTGATCACCAATGCGAGAGATTCATTAAACGAAAAATATCCTTTTGAG
The DNA here is from genome assembly GCF_004770105.1 of Leptospira andrefontaineae. Taxonomy (NCBI): domain Bacteria; kingdom Pseudomonadati; phylum Spirochaetota; class Leptospiria; order Leptospirales; family Leptospiraceae; genus Leptospira; species Leptospira andrefontaineae. The sequence continues at coordinate 117,307 of NZ_RQEY01000018.1, forward strand.
ACGGATCGTAAGAAGATCAAAGTATCTCAGTCCGTTTTTGAAAGAGGAGATACTCGTTTTGTCCGGATCACTGTAAAAGATTGGGGACTCGGGATCGGAGACGAGAATTTAAATCGGATTTTTGATCCATTCTTCACCACAAAACCAACCACGGTCGGAACCGGACTTGGACTTTCAGTCAGCTATGAGATCGTCCGCGAAATGGGCGGAGATATAGAGGTAGAAAGCTCCGAAGAAGAATACGCGACATTTCATATCATGATCCCTGCTTCGGAAAAGATTTCTTGACCTTGCTTTAGGCGAGGAGATACTCTTGATCTCCTATGTCTGAAGCAGAGGAAAAAACTTCCGGAACCCGTACCCCTTTCCAATCCGCTTCTAGAAAAGATGTAATTCGGATCTTAGAAAGAATTACAGACGCATTCCTGTCTCTGGACAGGGAACTTAGGATCTTATACGCTAACTTTGAGGCTGAAAAACTACTGGATATTATCCGGGAAAATTTAGTGGGCAAAAGATTACCTGAGATACTTCCCCAATTCAATTATACTTCTTTATTCCCAGCAATGATAGAGTCCATGCATTCCGGACTTCCAAAAGATCTAGAAATCTTAGATCCTAAGGAGAATATCTGGTACGAGGTCCGTATATTTCCTTCTGTCGAAGATATTGCAGTTTATTTGCGTGATGTGACTGCCAGAAAAGAAGGAGAAGTAAAACTCAAAGAATCGGAGGAAAGACTTTCCGAACTTGTGAGAACTTCTCTGGATTCTATACTTTCCGTGAATGAGTCCATGCAAATTGTAATGATGAATCCGGCAGCGGAGAAGATGTTAGGATATTCCTCTTGGGAAGTAAATGGGAAGTCGTTGGATCTATTATTCCCCCCGAGACGTAAGAAATATATTTCCAGAGTATTGTATAAAATAGGAGAGAATCCTGATAGAGGGATCTTTGGACCGTTTAGGGCCAGGCGAAAAAATGGGACTGAACTTATTTTAGAAGCATCCGTTTCCAAGGTAAATACCTCTTCCGGAAAAGGTTATACCCTTATACTTCGAGATATCACTGATAGGATTTCCATCCAAAAGAAACTTAGAGGAACCGTTGAAGAACTTAAGACGGTAGATAGGCAGAGGCTGGATCTACTACAAAATCTGGAAGCAGAAGTAGAGTCCCGTTCCAATGAGCTTACAAGATTTTATCGTTTAATGAAGGAAGAATTGAGCCTTGCCAAGCGGGTCCAAAACAGCTTACTTCCTCCAATCGATTATTCAATCCCCGGAGTTCAAACTTTTGTAAATTACGTTCCAGTAATGGAAGTGGGAGGGGACTGGTTCGATATATTCGAATTTCGTCCTGGAGTTCTTAGAGTTATTCTGGCGGATGCTACGGGCCACGGTGTTCAAGCGGCACTTGTAACAATGACAATCAAAGGAGTTTATGAGCCTCTTAAATATTTGGCTGATTCTCCCGTGGAGCTAATTAGAGGGATCAATATTGATTATTGTAGGAACTTTAAAAACCTACAGATGTATTTTTCCTGCTTTATATTAGATGTGGATACGATAGAAAGAAAGATAAGATTCGCATCTGGAGGACACCCAGCGCTCTTATGGAAATCCAAATCAGGGATCAAACCTTTAGAAAGAACAGGATCTCTTTTGGGTTTAAATTCAAAGATGGAATATCTGGAAGAAGAATACGATTATTCGGCAGGGGATTCCATACTGATGCTAACAGATGGAATCTTTGAAGAATTTGATTCTGAGCAAAATCCATTCGGTGAAGAAAGGATCGAAAAAATTTATAGAGAATCCGACTTAAGTGGGTTGGAACTACATTCTCAGATCATAAAAGAAATGAAAGCCCACCTGGGAGAAAAAGATCCCCAGGATGATATCACTCTGATTTCTCTGAACCTGACCTAATCTAAGTTGACCTAATGGGTAATTTAGAAGGACATTCTTTACGTGTCCGAATTTCTAATATTAGTTCCATTACTTCTGGTTTTATTAGGATTCGGATTTGTTGAATATATTCTTCATCTTTCCAGAAGAAACAAAATCTCAGTGCGTATCCATGTAAACGGCACTCGAGGAAAAAGTTCCGTCACACGACTGATCGCATCCGGCTTGAAAGAAGGTGGATTTCAAGTTCTCGCTAAAACCACAGGAACTATTCCGAGGCTGATTTTGCCCGACGGTTCTGAAAAAAATATAATCAGATACGGCGCTCCCAATATTTTAGAGCAGAAGTTTGCGATCCAAGAGGCAGTAAAACAAGGAGCCAATGTAATCGTTTTAGAATGTATGGCTCTTGTTCCGTTCAACCAAAAAGTTTCGGAAGAAAAATTGGTTAAGGCTACACATACTATCATTACAAATGTAAGAGAAGATCATTTGGAAATTATGGGGCCGGAGAAAAAGGACGTGGCCTTAGCTCTAAGCGGTTCTATTCCTGAATCCAAAGTATTATTTACTTCGGAAAAGGAATTTTATGCTTTTTTTCAAGAAGTTTGTAGAAATAAGAATACTGAGATTATTCCGGCTCGTTTTGAAAAATATTCTGACCTGAACTATATGCAAGGTTTTGCATATTATGAACATCCTGAAAATGTAGTTTTAGCATTGGAAGTATGTGAGTCATTGGGAGTAAAACCGGAGATTGCGGTACGAGGAATGTGGTCTCATTCTCCTGATTTGGGAGCTAGTTTTTTTGCTAAATACAATTTAGGTAAGAAGAAGATAGCCTTTGCAAATGGTTTTGCTGCAAATGATCCAAGATCCGCGGCAAGTATTTGGGAGAATGCAATCCTAGAGTTTCCCGAATATGTATATAAAGTTTCTCTTGTAAATTGTAGAAAAGACAGACCGGAAAGATCGGAACAAATGGCTAAAGAGATCCTTTGCTGGAAAAAAAATCCTGCGGATTTGATTTTGGTCATAGGAGAGGAGACCGAAGTATTCAAAAAAACCTGTTTGAAACTCGGTTTAGCAAATTCTAAATTAGAAGATCTAAAAAACCTAGATGCAAAAGGGATCTTGGGATTTTTTGAAAGTTCTCTGCCTTCTAATTCAATGGTAGTTGGACTTGGAAATATAGGTGGAATAGGTTTGGAACTTTTGAAATATTTAAAACAAAAGGAAATGTCGAAAGATTGATATGGATTTATTGAGTATTTCCATAGGGTTGGGGCTCGGAGTTAGTCTGTTCTTTTCCGAGTTTTTCGGGATAGCGGGCGGACTTGTGGTTCCAGGCTATTTTGCATTACAACTCCATAATCCAATTAATATTCTTCTTACGTTATCCGTCAGTCTATGTGTTTTTGGTTTAGGAAAGATCATTTCTAAATTTGTAATATTATACGGAAAGAGAAGGACTGCAATTCTACTTCTGCTCGGATTTGTTTTGGATGCGGTCGGCAACGAATGGATATTTCCTAAGATCTTTACTGGGATCGTCTACTTAGAAGCAGAAGTAAAAGCAGTGGGGCATATAATTCCAGGACTTATTGCTGTTTGGATGGATCGACAGGGTTGGTTGGAAACCTTGGCATCTTTACTCACTGCCTCTATAATTGTTCGTTTGATTTTGATCTTATCTCTCGGAAAGGAGTTATTACCTTGAAGGGAATGTATTGGAAATCTTCCAATAGATCGGTTCTGTATTTTCTGGTTTTGATGGTATTTTCCATTTTTGGAATGTATTCAGTGGAACATTTTCGTATTGAGAAAGTCCAAGCACACTATTCTGAGAAAATTGAAGCAGCCAAACTCACTGCAAAAGCATTTGAAGAGATTAAACTTTATAAAAAATCTAAAAACAAAAAAATAGATCTGAATTTTGATCCTGCTCAGACGGGACTTATAGGTGAATTTTTTACACCTATTACAAGCAATTTAGGCCAACTGAGAGCAAAACAAAGTTCTATCAATCCGAACTTTGGGGCCTTGGTTTTGGAATATTTAATCCAAGCTGGAGCCGATAAAGGAGATACGATTGCTGTTTCTCTTTCAGGTTCTTTTCCTGCTTTGAATATTGCAGTCTATTCTGCTGCAAAAATTTTAGATCTGAAGCTTGTAATTATTTCCAGTATGACTTCTTCCCAATGGGGAGCGAATGATCCTGATTTTCTATGGCCTGATATGGAAAGGGTGCTGTATGCTCGAGGGATTTTTCCTTACCAGTCTTTGGCATATAGTTGGGGTGGGATAGATGACCAAGCATTCGGAATATCTAAAGAAGGGTTGAATAGCCTACAATATTCCGCATCTAAAAATTCGCTTCCAATGTTACATTCTAAAAATTACTCAGAAAGTTTGGAAGAGCGAATGAGTTTGTATTCCGCTACGATGCCTCTCGGATCATATAAGGCATACATTAATGTAGGCGGCGGAACTGTTTCAGTTGGATCTAAGAAGAATGCAGGAGAATTTTTACCTGGGTTGAATCTAAAACATACTGCAATTCATGATGGAAGAGATTCAGTCATGAGACGTTTTGCAAATTTAGGAATACCAGTTATTCATCTAGTTAGAGTAGAAGAACTTGCAACACTGAACGGATTTACAATCCAACCTAAAAAACTTCCGGAACCCGGAGAAGGTAAAATATTCAAAAGATCTGAATATGATCTACGTTTGGTTGTAGCAGTTTTAGTCGGAATATTCCTTTTACTTTATATGTTTTTTAAAAGGGACTCATTTATAGAAGAAGATAGGGATGAGTCACTTTAAGATCTCAAAAATTTGAATATTTCCTGATCTCTTTCCTTATCTTCCAATAGCACTGATTCATAATGATTTTTATTTGAGAGTTCATAAACTTTCAGGTTATGGATCTTCTCTTTCATTTTTTCGATTGCAGAAGAAGGTAAAAGTTCATCTCCCGATTTGAAGTTCGGTTTTAGTGCACGGATCACAAGCACAGGGCAACGCAAACTGGAATAAGGCATTACCTTATTCTCTTGGAGGGTTTTGAGAAATTCTTTTGGATTTTTGAAAAGTCTCGCTAGGATCCCGGCAGGTTTCATCGCTCCACCCATATTTTTTAATTCTGAATCGATCACAAATGGAGGAATAGAACAAAGTACTGGTCCGTAAAAACTATCTCCAGGCATTAAAGAACTAGAAAGTGTTCCGGTTGGTTCCAGTTCATATAATAGGAAATTTTGTATATTCGTATTCCATGCAGAAAGCAAAGGAGATTTTTTTGCTTCTTGCAGATACATTTCCTTACTCGAGATCCTCCTTCCCAAACGAGCCAAAGAACCCTGGATCATAAGTAAATTGGAAATTTTACGTTTGATGGAAAGTTCTCCACCTCCGTCTATTAAGACCGCTTTTTCCAGAGAATTTCCGAACTTCTCCGCAAATCTAAGAGTTATCCAGGCCCCTAATGAATGGGAAAGGATAGATATTTTAGAATATCCTAATATAGTTGAGAGTTCTTTTAGATCTTGCGCATGTACTCTTGCGGAATATTCTTCTTTAGGTTTGTCCGAATTTCCTCTTCCACGTAAATCGTAAACGATTACAGTGATCCCTTTTTTGGAGAGACCTTGAGCGATTGGTTCGAAGTTTTTAAGATTTCCTGTCAGTCCATGAACACAGAAGAGGGGAACTTTGGATTTACCTGGAAAGATCCGATAGGCGATTCGGATTCCGGAGGGTAGGGTAGCTATTTTGGAATCCGAACCGAATTGTAACATTCTGAAATGTTTAGGAAACTTCTGCTCCTAGTCGGATCAGAATATTCTCCAAATTTTTTTCCATTTCTGATCTGAGAGCTATATGTAGTAAAGCAATCTTTTCCCTTTTTTTAACGGCGGAGAATCCTTCACCTTCTCTTTGTAATTTAAACCAGATCCTGGATTCACCTAATCCTGAAAATTTGATACAAAAATCGTCTTCTTTCAGATCGAATTTTGTGATTTCACCTAATCTTCCTCCGGCGATTGCCTTGGTTAATTTCCGAAGGAAAGATTCAGGATCAGATTCTGTAACCTTGATCAGATTCATATTATACTGCTATCATGTAGATCCCTTGTACAAGACCTACGATTGCTCCTAATACGGAACCGATAAGAATAAGAACATACTCGTCTTCTTGGAAAGCGGATCTTAAGATCGGTTCGAATTCTTCAGGTGGGAGGTCCTTCATACGTTTGAACATATTATTTTCTATGCTCATTGCTCTTCCCATATAAGTTTCGAGTTTAGTAGAACTTCCGGCTAAGGAATCACTTACTTTGCGGATCACTTCTTTTTTGGTATTCTCGAAATCCGAATCTTCTCCTTTATTTTCTTCATCCAAATGTCCGGATAAATTTAAGCGAGTGGCGGCAGATTCAGTTTCTGCTTGGATGGTTTCCACGAGAGTTCTTGCTGCTCTTTTGTATAAGATCTCTTCTAATACGTTTCTTGCCGTAAGAACCTGAGTTGCGAATACGTTAGAATATTTTTTAGAAACTTCTTCCTGTCTTGCGATGAATAAACCTCTATATTTGATAGGTCCCACTCTTTTTTCATAAAGAGGGCGGAAGATCATAGTGAGTGCCACCCAGTTTGTGATATAACCTACGATCACTCCTTGGATCGGAAGAGTCCACCAAATAGGAAGATAATTCCAAAGCACTGCCTGAGCTATACCGAGCGCACCACCAAGAGCCCAACCGCAATGTTCAATAAATTTGAATTCTTTAGAACCGACTTCTTCGAATATGTTTACGATCCTTTCTACATTCGGACCAGTGAGTTTACGAAGTACCAGGGATCTGAAATTGAAAACGGAGGATACATTCTCCTTCACCTGGGTCATGATATTTTTAACAGTGTGAGCGCATTTTTCTTGGACCGCTCTTACGATCTCTTCCCCATGTCCGTTCTCTAAATGTTTTCTAAGAACTGGATTGATATGATGAACTATTTCATGAGTTGCAGAAGGAATTAGATCGTTTAGAACAGGTTGGAACTCTGTCTCTAATTGGTCCGGATCCACTTTGGAGAAAAAGTCTTCTACCTTGATCAACCTCTCGGTCATAATATTCACCGATTTTAGGGCCAATTTTTGGGCCTTCTTCGGAACGATCCCTTGCCAGCCTAAATATGGAGGAATTCCCACAAATTCCAAAGGGTAGAAGGTCATTTTTAAGGCTACCACGTTGGTAAACCAACCCACGAATCCGTAGGTGAAGGGCATCATTATGATCCCGATCAATTCTTTGTTTTGACTGAGGAAGGACAGATCCATATTTTCAATTCCTGTAGCGTGCGCTATACTATTCGGTTCTATTGCAAAGTCCTTTTCGACCCAGTGCACTGCAAGTTATTTTTCCGTCCGTTTTTCGGATCTTTCCCGGCGGTTTTGAAAAAAGATTTTTCAGAGTCGAATAAACTTCAGAAATAGTCCTCTCCTGTTTTTAAGTTATGAAGTCGTCTTTCTTTCCATACTGGTGTATTCTAATGGATCCTTCCGGATTGATCCTTGAGACCAATCTTCCTCTGGAATCCTGGAGGAAAAATCATCTCTCACATTTTTTGAATGGGACGGAGAAGATACAAGGGGAGAGCGGAAGTGCAGTACTTTCTTGGCAGCCTGGAAAAAGCCCTCTCTCATTTCCTGGAAGTACAGGATTACTCGCAAGCTGGTCTCTCACTCATGGGATGTTTTGGATCAAGATGGAACCGATGGAAGAAGGTTCAGCTTCTCTTATTGAAAATTCGTTTTGGAAAGAATTCCTTTCCAGCGACAGACCTTTTCGGCAAATTTTCGAGACCAACCAAGCGATTAAATGGATCTTAGATCCTGACTCTGGAGATATTTTATACGCGAACCAATCTGCTATTCAGTTTTACGGATACAGCCAAGAAGAACTTCTGCAAATGAAGGTCACAGATATCAATACTCTCACAAAAGAACAAATTTTCGATGAGATGAGACAGGCTGCACTCGAATCCAGACAATATTTCCGTTTTAGACATAGATTAAAAAGCGGGGAAGTCCGCGAGATGGAAGTTTATAGCGGACCTTTGCAGTTTGGAGGTAAAAGGGTATTATTTTCCATTCTATACGATGTTACAGAAAGGGTGAAGGCAATTTCTTTATTAGAAGAAAGCGAAAGGAAGAATCGTTCCTTGGTAGAGAACGCTTCCGATTCGATTATCATTACAAATTTTGAAACTAAAATTCTGGAAGTGAATAGAAGAATGTGTGAACTTTTGGAATATAATAAAGATGAACTCCAATCATTCACCTTAAAAGATATTCTGGACGAAGATAGTTTTGCAGATGCAATTCGTAGAATTCCTGTCTTAGAAATAGGCAAACCGGTAATCTTAAATAGAAGATTCAAAAGTAAATCAGGTAAAATTGTAGAAGCAGACGTAAATGCAGTCCGAATAGACGAGTCCCGTTATATGGGGATCGTGAGAGATGTGACCGAAAGAAATTGCATGACCAGAACCTTGGAGAAGTCGTTAAAAGAAAAAGAATCTATGCTCCAAGAGATTCATCATAGGGTCAAAAATAACCTTCAGGTCATCTCAAGTCTTTTAGATTTACAATATGAGAATACGGAAGATCCAAACCTAAAGAGGATCTTAAAAGAATGCGAGAACCGGGTCAAATCCATGGGATTTGTTCATGCTGAATTGTATAGATCTGAAAATTTTTCAGCCGTAGATCTGGAGAATTATTTTACCACAGTTTCTTCTAATCTGATGAGAGCTTATGGAGGACTTCCTCGAATTAAACTCCAATTGGAACTAAGTTCTTTGGAAGTGAGTATCGAAAGAGCTATCCCACTTGGACTTATCCTAAACGAACTTCTTACTAACTCACTAAAATACGCATTTCCGGAAGATCGTTCCGGAAAAATTCAAATCAGTATTTTTAAAGAAGAAAAGAATATCGTCTTCTCATACTCAGACGACGGGGTAGGTTTTAAAAAAGAAAATCAGATCGGCTCCGGAACTATAGGTATCCAGCTCATAGAGATCTTATCCAGGCAGTTAAAGGCAAACTCTGAATTTACTTCGGAAAATGGAGTTGTTTTTCGTCTTAGAATTCCGGACCGAAATCCAGGAAAGTAGCTTGATGGTTTTTTTCTAGGCTCAATACTCGGTCTTTGGTAAGGAACACATGCAACACACTACAGAAGAAATCCTACACCAGATTTATTTATTTTCCAGCTTCTCTATGGATGAATTGGCTAAAATAGCGGAGAAGACAAAATACAAGGTGCTTGAACAAGGGGACGCGGTTTACCAAGAAGGGAACGATGCAAAAGCGTTCTATGTGGTAATGTACGGGACCTTAAAAATTTTGACCTCTACCGAAAAAGGGGACGATGTAAACGTAACCACTATCGCCACAGGTGATCATTTCGGAGAATTCCCATTTCTGGATCAGGGAAAAAGAGCGGGAACAGTAGAAGCAATGGAACGTTGCGAACTTTTGGAAATTCCTTTCGATCATCTACAACATATTTTGGATGCCGACAAGGAACTTGCTCTTAAGTTTTATAAAGGTATCACCAACTACTTGGTGAAAAGAATGAGACTTTTGACTCATGACTTGGCTTACGCTAGAGAATTAAAGAAACGTTATTCTTGATCTGAAAATGAACCGCAAATTTTTCCCAATCTACCTTTTTCTAATTTTATTCGGGCTGACCTATTGTTCGGAGACTCTTGTCAAAACAGGCATCGGTTACGAAAGATGGAAAGCCGGTCTCGAAAAAAAACAAACCAAGATAGAACCTTGGAATTGGGTATACTTACAAGGTGGAGAAGGTAGCGAAAAAATCCTTATGGTCCACGGATTCGGCGGTGACAAAGACAATTGGACTAGATTTTCCAAATGGCTTACTCCTTCATACACTGTAGTAGCTGTAGATCTTCCCGGTTTTGGGGAGAATGATAGGATCGCAGATCAGGATTATAATATTGCTCAGCAAGTAAAACGACTGGATGATTTCGTTACTCAACTTGGTTGGGAAAAATTCCATATCGTAGGTAACTCCATGGGAGGTGCGATCTCTGGGGTATATGCGGCAACGTATCCTCAAAAGATCTTATCTCTCGGATTATTCGCTCCTTCCGGCGTGAATAGCCCTGAAAAAAGTGAATTGTCTAAAAATTTGGAGAAGGGAAAAAACAATTTAGTTGCGACTAACGCAGAGGAATTTCAAGAATTAATGAAATTCATTTTTGTCACTCCTCCTCCGATTCCTTCTTTTTTAGCTTCTTATTTCGCAGACAAAGCGATCAGAAATTCTGAATTTAATAAATATATATTCAAACAAATACGATCTACTGGTTTTCCATTGCAGGAAAATATGAATAAGATCAAAGCAAGAACTCTAATTCTTTGGGGAGACACTGACAGAGTATTGAGTGTTTCCGGAGCTGGAGTATTAGAGAAAGGGATAGCGGGATCTAAAAAGGTGATCTTGAAAGATATGGGCCATGTTCCTATGCTTGAAAGACCCGAAGAAGTAGCGAATACTTACAAAGAATTTTTAGTGAAGTAAGCTCCAAGAAAACTTCGGTTTTTTAGGAGTTGTTCGGAGTAACGATGGCTCTTGCCAAACTTCTAAAATGGTTTCAAAATCGGAATCTTCGAAAGAAAATAGAAAAAGAAATTCGTGCCCTCGCGCCCGAAGTATTTAATGATTATCTTTACAGAGTAGATGTATTAGATAATGGAGATCTATTATTAAGCTGGGCAAACGAAGGATTTTTAAAATTCTGCGGGATCAGTTTAGATGATCTCAATAACCCATGGCCTGCAGCTGATCCAAAGTATTTTCATCCTGACGATCAGGATTTAGTTAAACAAAGGACAAGGTCCTTATTATCCGGTTCCCCTAGATCGGATGAATATAGAGTCTATGGTCCTGACGGACAGATCAGATGGTTGAGGGATCATGCCCATCCAATCTGGGATCCCGTAAAAAAAAGAGTGTCTCAGATCTACGGCTCCGTCCAGGATCTAACTCCATTAAGAAAAAGTGAAATAGTTCTACAAGACCAACTTTCTTATACGAATATCCTATTAGATAGTACGGAAGAATGGGTGATCCGTGTAAACCAAGCTGGGAAGATCCAATATGTAAACTCGTCAGGTAGATCCGAGGTTAGAAGGCAATTTGGGATAGAATTACTTCCTGATTCTAAGATATTATCTTTGGTCTCAGAAACTCATAAGGAAATTTTCCAGGCGCAGCTAAACAAAGCATTTTCAGGAGCGAAGGTCAAATGGCATTTTTCCAAATTATTCCCTGTCCAACCGAATTCGGAATTAGAAGTATCATTCGCACCCTTATCTAAAGAAGGAGCAATTAAGGAAGTCGTAATATTCCTGAAAGACGTGACTCTTAGGACCGTTTGGGAAACAGCACTTCTTGCTAGCGAAGAAAAATATAGAAAATTGGTAGAAGTTTCTCCGGATGCAATAGGCCTACATGCAGATGGAAAAGTGATCTATATCAACCAAACCGGCCTTAAGATGCTCGGTTATGAGTCCTTGGAGGAGGTGGAAGGAAGGCCTATCGTAGAATTTATACATCCGGAATCCAGGCAAGTCGTCGGTGAAAGAGTTTTGAAAGCGATGCTTAAATCGGAACCGTTGGAGCCGATTGAGGAAAAATTCCTCAGAAAAGATGGAACAGAGATCTCTGTAGAAGTTTCCGGAATTGCATTCGAGCAAAGAGGCCAAAAATTAATGCAGGTGATTGTCAGAGACATCACTGAAAGAAAAAAAGCAGAACTCGAGTTAGGTGAACTTAGGAAAAAAATCCTACAAACAAACGATAGACTCCAAGCAATCATAGAAGGTGTAAAAGATTCCATTTGTGCTGTGGATATGGATCTCAGGATTATCTCCTGCAATACTGCATTCGAACTTATGGTTTGGAAAGTGTATGGAAAGAGGATCACAGTCGGCCAAAAGATCTGGGATATAGGTATAGATGATCCGGAAGAAAAAGATAGGATCGTGCGAAATTGGAGTAGGGCTCTCACTGGCGAAGTTTTTAAAATGGAGAGAAAAATTTCAGGTCTGATCAAAGATTCCATCGTTCTTGAGATCAATTATAGTTCTATCAGAGACGAAAGCCATAATATGATAGGTGCCACTCAGATCATCCGGGATGTAACTGATAGATACCAATACGAAGAAACATTAAGAAAATCCTTAGACGAAAAAGAAGTAATGTTAAAGGAGATCCACCATAGGGTTAAAAACAATCTACAGGTAGTTTCTAGTCTTTTAAGTTTGCAGACCGATTTTACGGATGATCCAAAACTAGTTTCTATTCTGAAAGAGTGCGAGAGAAGGATACAGTCCATGGCACTCGTCCATAAGGAACTATATCAGAATGATACGATCGCAGATGCGGACTTCACTGAATATTTAAACAATTTACTTGTGGCGCTTGTCCAATCGTTCGGTGCGAATAAAAAAGTGTCATACTATATAGAATCCGAAGACATACGTTTGAATTTGGATTTTGCGATCCCTCTTGCATTGGTATTCAATGAACTAGTTTCAAATTCCTTAAAATATGCATTCCCCGGAGATAAAAAAGGGGAAATATCCTTGTCCATCTCCAAGACAGACAATGGACTTTCTATTTCGATCGGGGATAATGGAGTAGGACTTCCTAAAAAGGTGGATGTAAGAAATTCGGAAGGACTGGGCTTACAATTAGTAGGAATGTTATTGGATAAACTGAAAGCGAAATGGGGACTTGAAACCGTAGAGATCGGCACCAGATATAAAATAGAACTTCCGATCCCTAAGTAGAATCCTTAAAAGAATTGCTTCTCACCTGGTTTCAAAAAGGCTGGAAGCGATGAATCTAATCTCCATAGATAAAGTCGGTAAATCCATCGGCGAAAAATTATTATTCCAGGGCTTAAGCTTTGGAATAGACGAGGGAGAAAAAACAGGACTACTCGGGATCAATGGCTCCGGGAAATCTACCTTACTCAGGATCTTACTAGGAATCGAAGAACCGGATACAGGCAAGGTAGTCCGAAACAGAGAACTCAAAATTTCATTTTTATCCCAATTCCCTGAATTCGATCCCGACAAGACCGTATTAGAACATATACTTTCAGGTTCGGGAATTCTTTTAGATACAGTCAGAAGATACGAAAGAGCATGTATTGAATTGGAAAAAGGCGGGGAAGAAGCTGAAAAAGAATATCACCTCGCAATGGAAGAAATGGATTCCAAACAAGCTTGGGAACTAGAATCCAAACTCAAAAACATATTAAGAGAACTGAATATACCTGATCTTTCCCGAAAAATGGGGGAACTATCGGGGGGTATGGCAAAGAAGGTATCCCTCGCCCAAGCTTTAACTGATGAATCCAATTTTTTGGTATTGGACGAGCCTACAAACCATCTGGATATAGATGCAATCCTTTGGCTCCAGGACTTCCTAAAAAGTACGGACAAAGCAGTTTTACTTGTTACACACGATAGATATTTTTTGGAAGAGATCGCAAACAGGATCTTAGAAATAGATAGAGGGAATTTCAGGATTTATCCTGGAAATTACGATCTATATCTTGAAAAAAAAGTAGAGATGCAGGTGATCGAAGAAAAGGAAGAAGCAAAACGAAAATCCTTTCTTAGAACGGAACTTGAATGGCTAAAACGCCAACCTAAAGCAAGGGGCACAAAACAAAAAGCCAGAACTGATCGTGTGATTGAAGTTATGGAAAGAAAGAAAGCAGGCAAGGATATTGTCCTCGATATTTCCGTTTCTGGAAGAAGACTCGGCGGAAAAATATTAGAATTAAAGAATATTAAAAAATCATACACTAAAACCGAACTGATCTCCGGATTTTCCTATGTATTCAAAGGAAAAGAGAGGATCGGGATTGTAGGGCCAAACGGTGCGGGAAAAACCACACTTTTAAACCTGATCACTGGGAGAGAAAAAACAGACTCGGGAGATGTGGCGACAGGTCTCAATACAAGTTTCGGGTATTTCGATCAGCTAGGAAAAGAACTTCCCGGTCCTAAAAAAGTAATAGATTATGTTAAGGAAGAGATTGCACCTACCATCAAGATGAATGATGGATCTTCTTGGACAGCTTCTCAATTCTTAGAAAGGTTTTTATTTCCTCCTCAACTACAACAGACAAAGATCGAAAGACTTTCCGGAGGCGAAAAGAAACGACTTTATCTCATTCTACTTCTAATGAAAAATCCGAACTTCTTAGTTTTGGATGAGCCTACAAATGATTTGGATATTCCCACACTTTCTGTGCTCGAGGAATTCTTGGATGATTTCCCTGGAGTGGTACTTGTAGTTTCTCACGATCGTTACTTCATGGACCGAGTCACGGATTATCTATTCATATTCAAAGGAGAAGGGAAGATAGATAGATTCCCTGGCAACTATTCGGAATATCTGGAATACAGAGAATACGAAGAGAAAGAAATTAAAGCAAATACTCCAAAGCCTGCCGAAAAACAAACGGACAATAAGAAGAAGGGCTTAAGTTACCAAGACAAAAGAAAACTGGAGATCCTGGAAAAAGAAATACTCTCTATGGAAACAGAGGAGAAGGAGCTAGTCCAAAACCTACAGTCGCCTGATCCCGAACTTGCCCGCAAATCAGGAGAACGTTTAACCCAATTACAGGACGAATTACAGAAGAAGGTCACTGAATGGGAAGAGCTTGCATCCAAAGAATAGAATTTGCTCTAATCTATGGATCATGGATCATTCTGTAACGATTACTTAAAGTTCATATCGTATTAAACAGTGTTAAACGAACTAATCCAAAGTGATTAGTTTTCCTTGTAGAATATTCCTAATCCTATGATTTTTATTCCTTAGTGTCGCTCGATGCTTGACGGGAAAAGAACAAGAAGCATCTTCCATCCTATGAAACATCTATCTGCAATACTTCTTTTTTCCATAATCTCTATATTAAACTGTGCAGGTCCGAAACAAGATGATCTAAGCGGCTTACTGCTGTTATTGGCCGGAGGTGGGGGGCCAGGAAATTCATCTCATTGCGGTCAGACAGTTGCGAATCCGGTTTCGGTTTCGTTCGGCGTGACTAATGGAAATTATGTGACTGAATCTAACTTACTTGCCGCCCTTGGAGGAGATAATTGTAGCACTCCTAGTCTTACTGATAATAATAATGGAACGGTTACTGATTCGGCGAATCGTTTCATCTGGACACTTTGTGTGCTCGATGATTCTTCAAAAGCACCAAATGCCTTTAATACTCCAAATTGTGATGCCTTCGATGCGAATGATGGTATTTTTAGTCAGACTTCAGCTTCGACTGCTTGCTCCAACTTGACATACGCAGGCCGTTCTAATTGGATTTTACCGGATGCAATCCGGTTACATTCCCTCCGAATTGCAAGTTCTCCTTATGTTCTTGGAGCTTTCGGATCTGCAAATAATTCTCTAGGGGATTCTGGGACTGCCTGGTCCAGTACCGTTATCAACGGTACTATAGAAACGCTGGGAATTACTCCACTTTATGAAACCGTAAATGTATTTAGAGCATTTACACCTAGTACCGACGACCAAACAACTGTAGTTTGCGTTGCAGAATATTGATAAAATACTAAATTCTTAAACTTTATTTAGATTTTTTTAAAAGCAGCTTGGGTCGTCGAGTTCGAAGGCACCAATGGAATATCCGTCTGAACCAGATGGAGTAGCTCCACCTGAAGATGTTGTTCTGGTTACAGGTGCTCCGATGACTGCATCTAATTTATAATTTGCATCAAAACTATTTAGATAAGAAGTAGTCTCTACTCCTCCGAATGCAATCGAGCAAGGACCACCAGTTGCAGTACTCATTGCCAACCAAGGTTGAGCGATTGGATAACCGTTAAAGGAAGGCGTTGTTAAAAAGTTCTGATTCGATCTGGTTGCACTTAGGACATCGTTCATAAATGCATTGGCGACTAAACAAAGGCCAGTAATATTAAAAGTTCCATTCCCGCAAAAGATTGAGAAATTTGTCGCGCCTACGGTAACTGTTTTGCCAGAAGGGCAATCTAAACTATTTCCTCTAAAGATTGAGTTGGTAGATGGGGTAGTAGAAAAGGACGTGCAAACAGCATTTGATCCTTGTCCTACGATCAAATTATTCGCCATCTGAGCATTAGTCGCGACGCCGGTCATATAGATTCCATAATTTGAACCTACAGTAGCTCCACCTGCATAGATCGTATTACCCGCTATATAGTGTTTAATTAGGGCGGTATTCTCTTCATTTCGAATTCCATAGTTAAACTGAGAAGTCGCGGCACCATCAGTGTACGGACGGAAATTCATCGTGTTATTTATAATTGCTACTAATCTATCTACGAAGTTCACAAGTAAGACTGAGTGGGAATCGTTTACAGCTTTATCTCCGCTGATTCTATTTCTAAGCAAATAAACATTGGAATTATAACTATACACGGCAGAAGAACTCAACGCACCGAAGCCGCCTTTGATCACATTTGTATCAATCTGGTTATTCGATGGGGAGCTAAGAAGATAGATTCCACCTCTTGTTCCAGCAGCATTCTCGACTCCTAGTCCTCCTTGCCCTCCGGAAATATAATTTGCATATATATATATATAACTATTCGCATCTCCATTGAGGATCCGAATACCGAAAGCGTTTTGTTTCGTTTCGTCGGCAAATATACTAAATCCTTGGACTACATGAGCTTTGGTACTATCACCTGCCATTCCGGATGCTGTAATTGTGATCGGAGCACATTCATTTGAACTTAAAACAGTTCCAGGGCATTGTACTATATTTCGGTTATCAAAAATCCTAGTCGGAGTACCATCCAAATCCTGAGTGGTAAATGCAGAATCAAAACTTCCCAGAAGTCGAACCCCACCGGAAGAATTGAGTGTGATCGGAGAAGTAGTTCCTATAATTACATAGTCTCCACCTTCTACAAATACAGTACAAATGCTCGAAGGTGTACATTGGTTGACCCCGGTTTGGATTGTCTTACAAGAATCGCTCGGGTCCATACAAGTATTACTATCATTACCGGAGGTATCGCTCACGAAGTAAACATCACCTTCCATCATTCTAACATTTAAAGATATGGTTGCTCCGCCGTTTGCAAGAGCCACTGCATCCTTACAGCCAGTAAGTATAAATACAACGTCAAGAGGGAAGGTCAATGCTCCGAAAGACCAAGGTAGAGTAGTAGGCGCAACTCTTGCGGTGTTTCCTGCGTAGGTTATTCCTGGACTATTGCTCGCAGTTCCTGCAGAATAAGGAGGGCCTCCCCCAGTTGCGTCTAATACACAGCCCGTAACCGGCGCGGAGAATGTGAAAACCATTTGTTTGGTGGAAGGAAAGAAAGCACCCGCAGCAGGCACACTTGTTTTCATTAAGGTTAAACAACTGATCTGTAGATTTACATCTGCGCCAGCAATCGTTCCATTTGAAGGAGTAGTAATTACTAGGCAATTATGTGTAGAAGGAACCGTAGGCATTGTTCCGAGAGTGATATCGTATCCTAAACCGTCTCCTACATCAAAACTGACCGTTCCGTTGGCAGAAGTCGTTTTTAAGTCTGTGCCATTATTATAAATTTGTAAATTAGTGTTGTTTGTGCTGTCGATACCTGTGACGACCACATTTGCCTTATACCAGTTTTCGGCACAATTTACCACGAATGTAGTGCTTGCGAAAGTAAGATTAAGATTCGGATTGCTGATAATACAGGTCTGGGTCGGAAGTGTAGCGGGTGCGGTGATGATGCTTAAAGTATAAACGATATTCGGATCAAAGTATCCGCTGAATGATTGTGTTCCCGCTGCAGTAAAGGTGAGTTGTTCTGAATTTATCCCTAATTCTACTACCAGAGTGCCTGAGTTTGTCAGACCGTTTACTTGCACATTAATCGGAAAAGCTGTCCCCGTCAAATAGGACACAAAATTAGATATATTCATAAAATCTAAAATGCCCGATTTTTTAGGTTTGGTATAACAACCCATTGTGCTCAAAGTGAACACGATCAGCAAAATGGAATATAGTTTAGGAAGAAAATTCTTGAGAGTTACCATGCGAATTCCACTCCTAATTCCATTCTCTGTTGAAGAAGATAAGAATTCCCGGAAGCGTATGTAGTCGCCCTATCTGATTCTCTTGCGTTTCTAAGGATAGGAGAGACTGTTACGGGAGTATCTGTTCCTTCTACTTTTACTTGTTTAGGTCCTGGGAAAAACCCTGCGTCGATCACATTGATTAAATAAAAGAATCCTAATACTCCTAATGCCACTCCAAGTTGGTTATATTCTCCTACAGCATTAGAATATTTGGGTGAGATCTGAGTATAATTATATACTGCCAAAGTGAAAAGTGTTGGGTCCCCGGATTGTAAGAATGCGGAGTTATACATAATATTGCTTTGCCTTGCTGCATCCAATTCATGAGTTGCACTTAAATAAGAACTCCCTCTGGCAGCAGCATAACCACCGGCTACGAAGATCAAACTTGGGAAGATTGCAGTCCTAAATGTTGACTTCTTTTGATAATATTGCCCCCAACCAGGAAGAACTGCAGATCTTGCGGCAGCTCCCAGATCAAAGATAGAAGGCCCAGAGGTCCCGGAAGAAGATGACTTGGAATCTAAGGCAGCTAATTCATCTTCTGTTTCAGCTACTAAGAAATAATTTTCCTTTTCTGTGGACTTGTTTCTAGGATTTTCCAAACGTAAGGAAACAGCACCTTCCGGGGCTTTTTTCTTATCGATGGTAACTACCATAGTTTCGGAATTCTTGAGATCTATGGACTTAACAGGGATTTCGTTTCCTTTAGAATCTTTTAATATTACTTTTGTGGCTTCTGTAAAATGTTTTCCCTTGATCTCGAAAGATTCAGGCATGTCCTTACTTAAGAACTTACTTTTTTCAGCAGCGATCACTTCAGGTTTTTGAGAAAGAATAACTTCGAATGGGATCCAAGCGGAGAAGACCGAGACTCTTCCGTATTTGTTTAATACACCGATCCTGTGCTCGTATGCTCCCGGAGGTAATTCGATTTGGATCTGAGAACCATTTGTCTTCTCTCTGGTGATCTTACCGCGAGAATCTTTGATCTCTACTTGGTAACCGCCAGCATCAGGAATAGGTCTCCATTCTAGTTTTACACCTTCTTCCTTTCCGAAAATCGGAAGAGAAAATAAGAGGAATCCGACTAAAAGCGCCCCTATCGTATTAGATTTTCGGAATCTTCTACTCAACATAAAATTCCTTAGGAGTCAAAATCTCCGGTGCCTTGAATGTCGCGGACATGATTACTTCGAAATCCCTCGTTAAAGGGAGGGTAGTGCGGATTTGTCCAGAGCTGTCCCTGTATTTTGCGCTCAGTCTCCACTGATATTTTCCTTCCCTTAACCTATACAACTCTCGATAGTCGTAGGATTCTCCCTTAATTTCCTTTTTAAAGACTGTTTTTAGCGTTTTTTGGTCCGCTTCTAAAAGCTCCAGGATGTATGCCTCTGATTTGCCTTCAATTTCCCAATAAAATGACAAACTTGGTTTCTCGTCCAAATCTATCTTGTCCCTATCCCTCGGATATACAGGAGAAACAAAAGGTGCTGAGTCGGAGGTTTTAAACCCAGAAGAAGGACTGCTCGTCAGAACTTCTCCCTCAGGAGAAAGAAGAGTAACTTTCCAATAATAATCCCCTGGCCCTGAAAGTGGGACGGAGTTTTGTCCGGAGCGAACGGATGTTTCGAATATCTTAGAAGCAAAATTAGGATCTTTAGAAACTTCTAATTTATAAGTTCCGCTTGGGTCCGGTCTATCCCATCTAAATTGTAATTTGCCGTCCACTGGATGACCTAATTCGGATCCATCTTTAGGGAAGGAGAGTCGAATCAAACCAAGAGGTTTTAAAGTAAACTTACTGACAGAAGAAGAGATTACTTCGTCAGAGTTGGAGTTTGCTTTAATTCTCCAGAAATATATGCCTTCTTTCCAATCTAGATCCGGTTTCATAAAATTGGAGTTAGTCGATTTGGAGAAAAGTATATTTTTGAAATCGGAATCAGCGGCTATTTCTATGGAATAAGATTTGAATTCCTTGTTGGAACTCCAACTGAAGAAGGAACCAACCTTAAAGATACGAATTCCTATCTCTTCTCCTTGCAAAGGTTTCAGAAGTTTAGGAGGTTCTGCCTGTTCAGATTTTCGTAAAACGAAAGAAATTGTATCCGAACTTAACTCAGTGAACCCTTGTTTGTCGGAACTCATTTTTACCCGAGCAAAAAATTGTCCTTCCGTTTTAGGTTCCCATTTTAAGAAACCTGCGGAAGAATCTCCGGTATATGCAATTTGTTTAAAGTTTGCATCCGAGGAAACTTCCAGTTTATATTTTGTCTGAGAATCGAATGTAGTCCATTGGAATCGGACAGGTGGTGCTGTTTCCGTATAAGAGAACGTCTCTTTGTTGGTAGGGGAGACTAATCTTGGTTTATTCCAAGAAACTAATTTAAAGTTTTTAGAAGAACTGAATTCATCTTTTCCAGACTGAGGATTTTTTCCAGCGAGTCTCCAATAATAAGAGCCGTTAGGAAGTGAGATAGACGCAATTGTCCCACCTGCATTCAATTTTTTTAAACCTGTTCTGAAACCAGAATCTTTGGCAACTTCCAATCTGAAAGTTTTCACACTCGGAGAATTTTTCCATTCGAATCTGACAGGAAGAGTCTCCCCAGCGATTGGAAAATATGTTTTATCCGAAGGAGAAACTGTCTCCAGATTTAATGTATGAACTTCTACTTTTCCGTCTTTTAGATCTGCAGATTGGTTTTTCCCAACGGTATTCTCACCGGAAGACGAGACAACCTTTGCCTCTCCTTGTTTTACTTCTAAGTTTAGGCCTTTGTTTTCGTCTTTGGAAATTTTCAGATCTGAATTTCCGAGAGAGATCTTGGTATCCCCGGAACTGATCTGTAAATTACCCGATCCTCCGCCGGTAGCCGAGAGTGAACCTGATACGAAACTGATCTTGTCCGTATCTTCTACAAGGATCATACTTCTTTCGTCCATTCTGATCTCTGCAGAATTTTCTCCATCAGTAAAAAGTAATACTGCTTCGGAACCTTCTTCTGTACGGATTGTATCTCTGTATCTGATCGGATCCGACTCGTCTAACTCTTCCCAGATGACTTCCGAATCAAGTTTTCTTAATATTTTGAGTTGTTTTGTTTTAAGTTGGCCTACAACTTTATTGGTCCCGGTTTTGGGACCCGCATTTGCATAAAGATATAATAGTCCCGAAAAAAAGAACAGTAGTAGAACTAAAGCAGTAACGACGACACGGCCGTCATTCAAGTATTTCATACTTTAATTCCTCTTCCTCATCTCCTGTTTTTGTTTTTTTCTTGGATTCGTATTCTATTCCGAGCTTTCTTCTTAGCTCATTCAGATCTCTTGGACGATCCATATCGTCTTTTCTTCCCAGAACGGCGTAAATGGTTTGGGGTTCTTCTTTTCCCTTCACCTTGATAGATTGCATTTTTTCGACCGCAAAAATATCTTTTACATGATCCAGTAAATCTTGTGTAATTAAAATATCTGTTCCGAAAGGTTTGTTCAACGCTTCCACACGAGAGGCGAGGTTCACTGCGTCACCGATCACAGTATATTCTAATCTTTCTTCCGAACCGATTTGGCCTGCGATCACAGGTCCAAAGTTAAGACCGCAACCGATACGAATGATCGGTTTTTTATCTCCACCTCTTCCTTCATTGAACTTAAGAAGAGCGGCTCTCATTAAAAGTGCACCGTTCACCGCATTTTCCGCATCGTGCTCCGAGGTGCGAACTGCTCCCCAGGTTGCCATGATCGCGTCTCCGATAAACTTATCCACGATCCCGTGAGTATCGTTCACACAACGAACCATCTCTGTCATGTATTCGTTTAAGAATTCTACTACTTCTTCAGGCTGTAGTTTTTCCGATATTGCAGTAAAGGAACGAATATCCGAGAAGAAGATCGCACACATCTTTCTTTCTCCACCCAGGGTCAGTTCCTTGTTCAAGACCATTTCAGCGATCTCTTTGTTTACGAAACGGCCGAGAGCGTCTTTTACCTTCTCTCTTTCTTCCAGACCTTTTCCCATACTCACGAAATAATCAGTCAAAACGCCAATCTCGTCCTTTGTGCTGGACTTGATCCCAATCCTGAAATTTCCTTTTGCGATCTCAACCGTTGCGGTCAGAAGTTTTAATACTGGAATTGTGATGGTTCTTGCTAAGAAGAATACGATGATAAGTGCGATACAAAGTGCGATCGCCATGATTAAAAGGTTTTTGGTCTGGATCCGATACACCATCTCAAAAACTTTTTCTTCCGGGACCGAAACTATTACTCCTGCTCCACCAAAACCTAATTTTTGGTAAGAACCGTAATATTTGGTTTTAGTGGAATCTTCATATCTTGTTTGTTGGCTGTCTTCTCTTACGGAGGAAAGCATTGTTTCAAAAATAGGAAGATCCGCCCAATTTGTTTGGGACGCCAAAAGTTGAAGATCATGATGTGCGATCAGATCCCCATCTCCATTGATCAAGAATGGAACGTTAATATCTTGTTTTTGGAATACAGCAAGAAGTCTCTCTGCTCTGATGATATAAAGTAGAATGGACTTGCTTTGAGGATCATATACGGAAATAGAAAAAGTAGGTTCTTTAAAATTAGGAGTAAGGTTGTCTATTCTTCCGCCGGATTGGATCGTTTTTAAAAAAGAAGATTCCTTTTGAGAAACCGCGGCATCCAATTCCTCTCTATTGGAAGAAATTCCATCCAAGTAAGAATCATTATATAGAACTGTTCTTTTTTTGATTTTATCACCTTCTGCGGAATAAATTCCCGCTAAAAGAAAATCAGGTTCGTTCCTAAAGAAAAGATCTGCATAAGCACCAGGACCTTTTGGATCCAAAAGTTTTTCGGTAAGAGTTTTACCTTTATCACGAATATCTTTTAGGTCCGATTTTACTTTGATACCTAAAATATTCACCAAAGAGAAGTTAGTCTCCAATACTCTTACTTCGTAATTCTTTTTGAATTCGCTGGATGCATATAAAATGACTGTAGAAACAGTAACAGTAAGTAAAAGAGAGATCACCGCCATCAGTTTTAACTGAAGAGGGAACTTTGCAGTAGTTGCTAAATCCCCGACATCAGCGGCAGGATTAGGAGTGGATTCCTTTTTTGGAATATTCTTCTTTTCTGGTGTTGCTTGCGCCTTTGGTGTTTCTGAAACAGGCGAGGTGGTTTCGGAATCTTGTTTTTCTCCGGAGAATACCGTATCAAAGGAGATGACAGGTTTACTTTCCAAGGTGCGGAAACTCTCGGCCTCTTGGAATTTCGGGACCTTCTTCTTTCCGTTAGAATCTTTATGGCCGTTCTTGAAAACTCCTAGTTCAATTCCAGAAACTGCCAAAGGAAGTTCCTTTAGGAAAAGTGAAAATTCTCCTCTTGTGGAATCTGGAATTTCTTTAGGAGCTTTTTTGCGAGAAGCGTAGGTTTTAAACTCTCCTAAAAATTCAATCTCTGCTTGTCCTTGCAAACTTGGGAACCAAGCGCCTAACTCTCCTGTGGCGATATGAGGGTAGGAAGATATTACCATTTTGGAAAGTATCACTTCCCATCTTTCTTCTAATTCTTCCGGGATTAAAAATAAAATATTAGATTTTGCTGCTGCAGAAATTAATTTCCAAGCTGAATGGAATACTGACTCATTTGTTTCAGGTCCAGGAGGAATTTCTAATGCGAATAGTTTCCATTCTCCTGCGTGTAAAACTTCTTCTAAGTCAGTGACTAAAGAAGAACCTTTTTCAGAGAATACGCAGACTATAGTTTTGATCCCTAGATCTGCCCAGGCTCTTAATTCATCCTGGTTTTGGATTTTATCCTTCGCTCTTGCCCAGAAGGCGACCGCACCATTTGGTCCGAAGGGAATGTATTTTGTAGATGATGGCATTTTGTTCCTAAGGAAGTTCCGGAATAAAAATTCTCTTTTAGAAAGCTAAAAAATCGATCCGTCTAGCGGAAAGTAGATTCTGGAAATCCTCCGTTAAATTATCGGAACAACTGCATTCTATATTGAAAACAAGTCGAATGCGTTCTTCCCAATATAGGATACCTATTTAGTTGATTATACGGACATCGCTGAGAATTTGGACTTTGAGGATATTTATGGCAACTGCTAAGTTTACCACCAACCGAGGGACCTTCTCCGTTTTATTAGAAGATGAGAAAGCTCCAATCACTGCCGGGAATTTCATCCAATTGGCTCAGAAAGGCTTTTATAATGGTCTGATCTTTCACAGAATTATTGCAAATTTTATGATCCAAGGCGGTTGCCCTCAAGGAACCGGAACTGGTGGACCGGGGTATAAGATCCAAGACGAGTTTCACCCGGAACTTAAAAATAAGAAGTTTACTATCTCCATGGCGAACGCTGGTCCGAATACCGGAGGATCCCAGTTTTTCATCAATGTGAGAGACAATCTATATCTGGATAATCGCCATGCAGTTTTTGGGCATGTGAGTGAGGGAGAAGACATAGTTCAAAGTATTTCCGAAACTCCTACTGCTCCTGGGGATCGTCCTCTGCAACCAGTTGTGATTGAAACGATAGAGATCATCTAACGTATCCTTTGTGGGGTGTAAATTCCACAAACTCCACAAAAAGTCGAAATATGCTTGAAAATATCTATATTTCGCCATAATTAGAAACCCCTGCCCGGAATTTCTATTCCGGGCGGATCTATTTATGGGTTCTCCTTCTCCAATATTTTCAAGTTCTAACTCGGGAAATCCCAAATCCTTACTAGACTATATCCTCTCCAATTCGCCTATCGTGCTATTTTCCGCAGACGAAACGGGGCTTATGAACTTTGCATCCGGAAAAGCGTTAGACATGCTTGGCTTAGATTCTAGCGCTTTTATAGGGACTAACTTTGTACAACATGAATGGAACGCTGAATTTAGAGAAGAAGATGGAACAGTCCGCAGTCTCGAACAGACAGAAGCATTAAAACTCGTACTTTCTGGAAAAGAGATAAGTGCAGAGACTGTTTTTTTAGGAAGGCATTTTGCGGTCAGGATCTCTCCCGCATTGGGAGAAGACGGAAATATAAGAGGACTCGTAGGAGTCTCTCTGGATATTACCGATCGTAAGATAGCTGAAGATATATTAGAAAAACGAACTATAGATTTCGAGATTTTAATAGGTGCCTTGCCTGTTATCGTATTTTCTATTTCTCCGGAGGGTAGGATCATACTCGCTGACGGGAAAGGATTGGAAAGATTAAAGATCAATCCTAAAGATGTGGTGGGAAAAACCATTTTTGAAAGAGCAGGAAATCGCCCGGAGGTAATGGAAGCATTCTCTAAATCCCTTCAGGGAGAAGAGAGTATCTATCATACCAACCAAAACGATCTTCTCTTAGAAACAAGAATGTATCCTAGGATAGGTAAGAATGGTCGTGTCCAAGAAATATTAGGAATAGTTTATGATATTTCGGATCGAAAAGAATATGAAAGTCGTATCCGTAAAAATGAAGAAAAGTATCGGAATCTATTCCAAAATAATCCCCAGATCATGTTTGTTTTTGAAAGATCTTCTCTTAAGTTCTTGGCAGTAAACCAGACTGCAATCCAAACTTATGGATATTCTGAAAAAGAATTTTTAGAAAAAAGCGCAGAAGAACTTAGGCTTCCTGAAGAAAGAGAGTTTATGAAGGAGAAGATCAGGGAACTTAAGATTGGTACGAATTTTTTCCAGGAAATGAAACATCTCCGAAAAGACGGAAGTATCGTATATTTGGATATAGTTTCTTCTCCGATCCAATTCCAAGATACAGAGTCTGTTCTTGTTTCTGCAATAGATGTCACTGAACGGGTCCGTATATCAAGAGAAAATCGTTTTAATATCGAAGTCATTTCCCAAGTCAATGATGCGATTATCGCATTAGATGGTGATATGAATATCACCTATTATAATAGTTATGCCGCAAAAATGTACGAAGTAGAAGAGGGGGAATGTTTAGGAAAACATTATACTTCTCTTTTTCAAGAGGATTGGATCTCCGAGGAAAATTACAAATCTGCAATGGAAGATTGGAAAACCTTAGGGGCTTCCAAAAGAGAACTGATCCATACATTAAGATCAGGTAGAAAGATCACAATCGAAAGTAATTTTAAAAAGATCAATGCGGAAGGTTATCTGGTACCCGGTCTTATCATGGTTAACAGGGATATTTCAGAAAAAATTGAGTCCAGAAGATCACTAGAAGAAGCTCTTTTAGGTTTGGCAAAAACCAATAAGGAACTAGAACAATTTGCATATATCGCATCTCACGATTTACAGGAACCACTTCGGACAATCGCAAGTTACCTTCAATTATTAGAGAGAAAATTCTCAGAAGAGATCAAACCTGAGATGAGAGAATTCATCCATGTGTCCGTAGAAGCAGCTAAAAGACAACAGGGGCTGATCGAAAGTCTTTTAAGTTACTCTAGAGTGGGTTCCGATTCTGTGAATAAATCAAAAGGAGATCCTAATCTGATTTTGGATGAGGTCAGAAAGGATCTTTCTTCCGTAATACAAGAAACAAGCGCAAATTTAGTTTTAGAAGGTCCTTTTCCGGAGGTGTATGCAGACCAGGATCAGATCAGACGTTTATTCAGTAATCTGATCTCCAATGGTATCAAATTCCGTTCTCCAGCTAGGAAGCCGGAGATCCGCATCAAAGTAAAACATATTCCAGGTGCAAATGTGTTTTCAGTTTCAGATAACGGGATAGGTATGGATTCCAAATACTTTGATCGTATTTTTATCATATTCCAAAAATTGCATACTAGGACTGAATATCCTGGAACTGGGATAGGATTGTCCATTTGCAAAAAGATCGTGGAAAATCACGGGGGAAAAATTTGGGTCCAGTCCTCTATTGGAAAAGGGTCCGAGTTCTTTTTCTCCTTACCTGAGGTTTAATTATGAATGCTTCTTCTAAACAATATTTTGATATTCTTCTGGTGGAGGACAATCCTGCGGATGTTCGACTCACTATAGAAGCTCTGAACGATCTTAAATCCGATAAGAGATTATTCGTAGCAAAGGACGGAGAAGAGGCAATTGATTTCGTAAAAGGGGAAGGGGAATTCGTAGGAGCAAGACGCCCCGATCTGATCCTATTAGATCTGAACCTTCCCAAAAAGAATGGATTGGAAGTTTTAGAAGAACTTAAATCTGATCCTGAATACAAAAGGATCCCAGTTGTGGTATTGACTACTTCCGGATCGGACAGAGATATTATCGCCACTTTCAATCTACACGCGAACTCATATATACAGAAACCGGTGGAATACGATAATTTTTTGGAAGCAATGGATACGTTACGCATCTATTGGTTCAAAACTTCGAGGTTGCCTCCGAAATGAATGCAAGAGCGGTGTCCGTCCGGGTGAAACAAATTTTGGTAGTCGAGGACAACGAGGACGATTCTCGTCTGTTCGAAATATTTTTGAAAGAAGCGGATCCTTCTGGGGTTCGATTGAAACATTCTCCCACAGTTGCTGATGCTTTGGAAGTTCTAAAAGATCATGGAGAAGAGATAGATTGTATTCTTCTGGACCTTACCTTGCCTGATAGTTTTGGCTTGGACGGTTTCGAAGCTATTAAAAAATCCTATCCCAAGATCCCGATCGTAATCTGTTCAGGGACCCAAGATGAAACCATTGCAATGGAGGCGTTGCAATCAGGCGGTCAGGATTATTTGATCAAGGGCAAATTTGATTCCCATCTTCTATTAAGATCAATTCTTTATGCAATTGAACGACAGGACATGTTGTCTAAGCTAGAAGAGCAGGCATTTCTAATCAAAGAGAATGAAAAAAGATATAGGCTTATCTTCGAACATAACCCTCATCCGATCGTTTTGTATAATTTTGATTGTGAAAGTGTTTTGGATCTAAACCAAGAAACGGAAAGGATCTATGGTTATGATAGGGAAGAACTCCTTCATATGAAATTTTCGGATCTGTTTATAGGTGGTCCCGGAGAACGTCGGCAATATTTGGCTCTACATAATGGTAAAAATATTCCGGAAACACATGTGCATAGATCCAAGGAAGGAACTCCACTTTTAATGGAGATCACTTCTTATAGATTCCAATTGGAAGGAAAAGAAGTGGTCCTTGCTATCCTTGTGGATATGACCAAATGGAAGCAGTCGGAAGATAATCTAATACAATCATTGAGAGATAAGGAAGCTCTTCTGCAAGAGATCCATCATAGAGTGAAAAATAATTTGCAGATTATGGCGAGTCTTTTGAATTTGCAGGCAAATTACGCAAAGAACAAGGAAGTGACTAGAGAACTTAGAGATACCGAAAGCAGGATTTACTCTATGTCCTTGGTCCATAATGAACTTTATAATTCTAAAAATCTAGCAGAGATTGGTTTAGGTTCTTATGTGGATAAGTTATTAGATAATCTTTGGAATGTGTATGGGGTCGGTCCTGAGATTGGAAGGATCGTTGATGTGGGAAATTTAAGTTTGGCAGTGGAGAAGGCACTTCCAATCGGAATGATGATCAATGAGATCGCCACAAATTCGATCAAATACGCTTATTCAGAAAAGAAGAAGGGACAGTTCTATATAAAAGCAAAATCCGGAAATGGGATATTCTATTTAGAAGTGGGGGACGATGGAAAGGGGATCCCGGATTATTCTCAGATCGAAGCCAAAGAAACCTTAGGTTTACAACTGATACGGATCTTATCCAAACAGTTGAAGGCAAAATTGGACATCAATACTGCAGCTCCGGGAACCCGTTTCAAGATAGAGTTTGAGTTTTAAGCAGCGAGTAACTTTTTGAATTCCGAAATACAAGCCTTACAAGCTTCGCCGCATGACTTACATTCTTCGTGATGGTCTGCGTGTTTATCACATTGAGCTGCACATCTTTCACAAGACTCCAAGCAGATAGATGCTAATTTTTTAGTAGATGCGGAGCCTAAGGAAGATAATACAACGAATGCGTCACAAAGTGCCACAGTCTCTTCCACAGATCTAAGACAATCCGCCATTTCCTTGTGACCTTCTGCAAGCATGTCCACACACATACTGATGCAGACTCTACCTTTTAAAATACAAGCAGAGGAGGCTTCGATCGCTGAACCAGGAACGGAAACTTTGTTCTCCTTCTTCTTTTTGGAGACTTTTTTATCTCCGTGGTCATGTCCTAAAACGGAGGAACTTGCAAGTAGAGCCATGGTAGTTGCACCCAGGCCAAGGATTTGTTTTCTAGATATTTTTCGTTCCAAAGGAACCTCCCTCGGTGCTCTAAATTATTCCAGAATCAGGTTTTCGTCGCCTAAAATAGGTTGAAAACCCTAAAAAAAACCGCTTTCTTTTCGGAACTTTTGGAATAGGTTTGGAAAATTCTTCCCACTAAGTAGCTCTAATTGAAAAGACTCGTCGGATGAATTACCACAGTTAAAATGTTCGGACCAACGAAAGAAAAAAGCGAATCATCTGCAGCGATTGGCGAATCGGACAAAATTCTCATTCTGGACGATGCTCCGGAAAACTGCCTACTTGTAGAAAGGATCCTGAAAAAAGCAGGATATGGGGATGTGATTTCTACACAATCACCAGAGACCGCCTTGGAATGGTTAGGCCTCCAAGGAAACCCGGAAAACAAAAAAGATATTTCACTTTTACTTTTGGACATTCTTCTTCCTGGAGGAATGAACGGTTTGGACATTCTTCGCACCTTAAGTTCTAAGGAAGAATTTTCAGACCTACCTGTTATTATCATCACTGCGATCCATGATACCCAGACCTTGGAATCCGCATTTGAATTGGGTGCAATCGATTACGTTACAAAACCTTTTGATGCTCACGAACTAAGAGCAAGGGTCCGTTCTACTTTGAGACTTCGTCATGAGATGCTCCAAAGAAAACAAAGAGAAAGAGATCTAGAAGAGATCACGGATAAACTTTCAGAGGCTTACCAAACTTTACTCCGAGTTTCTCGGACCGACGGTCTTTCAGGAATTTGGAACAGAAGATTTTTTGATGAGATCTTAGAAGTGGAATGGAAGAGAGCATGTCGTTCCGAAAAACCGATCTCTCTACTTTTATTAGATATAGATTTTTTTAAAAAGTATAATGATACTTATGGGCACCAAGCGGGAGATGAATGTATCCGTCAGGTTGCGGGAGTTTTAAAAAATACCGCGAGAAGAGCGGGGGACTTTCCAGCACGTTATGGCGGAGAAGAATTCGCGGTTATTCTTCCTGAGACCGATTCAGAGAAGGCGATGATCGTGGCGGAGAATATCAGGACACGTGTCCAAGAACTAAAGATCCCTCATGAAGCTTCTCAAACTTCTGAATTTGTTTCTGTGAGTATTGGGATCAGCACTCGTATGTCCGGAAAAGATAAAGAAAGTAAAAAGTTTTTGGAAGAAGCTGACAAGGCGCTTTATAAATCCAAAGAAGACGGAAGAAATAGAAGTACTGTCTTCAAAGATTAAACCATTGTGTTTAGCCCTGACCAGGGTCTTATTTCATCTTTTTTTTCCCAGATTGTAATGAATCCCGTTCATTTTTTTCCTAAAATTGGAAATTTGTTTGCATCGCACTAAGTCTTATAACTTAATAAACGATATATAGAGATAGAAATGGCTATATTGGATAAAATAGTACAGGAATTCAAAAACAGGTTTTTTGAGACCGTAAAGGTTCCAGTGCAGGTGCATTCTTCTTCCGGAGATTTCCAAGCAACTTGGGAGGGCATCCAAGGTACTGCGTTCAGCTTTACCTTAGATCGTTTTCATCCGGATCCGGAAGGAAGCAACGCTGTAATAGAAATACGTGTTCCTTTTTGGAAGGAACCGCTATTATTCTCTGGAAAACTTTTGGATAAGAAAGTAGTTAAATCTAAATCTTCTGAGAGGATAACGGATACAGTTTTAGTATTCGAATCAGAACTTTCAGAATTTCTAAAAAAGAATCTTCCAAAAATTGATCTTACACTTCCTAAAAAGTAATTTTACTTTTTAGGAAGATCTACTTCTAAGATCATTGCTGCATGATCGGACAAGATAGGATCTTTTTTGACTGTGAGTTTTTTGAGTTTGGATTTAAGCTCGGGAGTCACGAAGAAGTAATCTATCCTCCAACCCTTATTATTCCCTCTCGCTCCAGCTCTAAAGGTCCACCAAGTATATTCTTGTTTGTTCGGATATAATTCCCTGAAACTATCTACCCAGCCTGTGGAAAGAAATTTAGTCACCCAAGCTCTTTCTTCCGGAAGGAAACCGCTATTTTTCACATTTCCTTTTGGATCGTGAATATCTATTTCAGTATGAGCAATATTCACATCTCCGCATAGAATGATATTGGAATGTTTCTTTTTTAACTTAGCGGAAATTTTTAGGAATTCTTCTAAGAATCTCATCTTTGCGGCTTGTCTCACATCACCTGTGGTTCCGGAAGGAAAGTAAACTGTCCAGATAGCATATGAATCGAATTCAGCTAAAACACTTCTTCCTTCTTTATCGAATTCATCTAAGCCCAATCCATAGGTCACTTTTTTAGGTTCTTGTTTGCTCCATATAGAAACTCCAGAGTAACCTTTTTTAACGGCAGAGTGGAAGAATGCTTTGTAGCCCAGTTTTTCCCATATTTCCGAACTGAGTTGGTCCGGCTGTGCTTTGGTTTCTTGGAAACATACAAAATCGGGTTTTTCGGAAGAGATGACGTCCCCCAGGCCTTTGCCCCAGGCGGACCGGATTCCATTGCAGTTCAGACAGAAAACTTTCATAGGTGTAAAAGAGTTCCCAGGATTTTCGGGATGCTAAGTCCGGGCAAAGAAAAAAAATGTCCGTATGAGCATTCGTATCAGGGAAGTAGGCAAGGATTTTTCCTTAGAACCCATTCTCCAGAGAGCAAAGCAGGATCTAAACGATACTTTGGCCCTGGTACGTCCCATTTTGGACCGAGTGAGAGAAGGTGGGGACAAAGCTGTTTATGAATTCACTCAAAAATTCGACGGACTCAGACCTGAAAAATTGGTTTATCCAGTCTCAGAATGGAAAGGAAAGGCTGACCCTGAACTTGTTGCCGCATTGGAAAAGGCAAAAGAGAATATTGAAATATTCCATAAAGCCCAGTTACCTTCTGATCTTGATGTAAAAGTCTCCGGAAATACATTAGGAATTCGTTATACTCCAATAGAATCCGTCACCGTATATGCTCCAGGTGGAAAGGCATTATATCCTTCTACCATTTTGATGGGTGTGATCCCTGCAAAGATCGCAGGCGTAAAACATATTCAGATAGTAACTCCTCCTCAAAAAGATGGGATCCCTGACGGATTATATGCTGCTGCAAAAATTGCGGGTGCCGATGCGATCGTAACAGTGGGTGGTGCACAAGGTATTGCGGCAGCATCTTATGGAACGGAAACAATCCCTCGCTCCGAATTTGTGATCGGACCTGGGAACAAATTTGTGACTGCGGCAAAAGTTTTATTAAGCGGACAGGGAGTGATAGGAATAGACAGCCCCGCCGGTCCGAGTGAAGTTCTTGTGATCGCAGACGATTCCGCAAATCCAAACTGGGTAGCGGCAGATCTACTTTCCCAAGCAGAACATGGGGAAGATTCAGCTGCAATACTTTGTACCGATTCTATGGAATTTGCTAAAAAAGTTTCTGCGGAGATAGACAAGGCTTTGAAAGAAAGGCCTAAAAGAGAAACGATCAAAAGAGCCTCGATAGAAAATGAAAGTTGGATATTAGTTTTTTCGAATTTAGAAGAATGTGTAAACTTCTCTAACCTTTATGCTCCAGAACATTTGGAGATCCAAACTGCAAACTATCACGAATTATTTAAGAAGATCAAACATGCAGGTTCCGTATTTTTAGGACCTTATTCTCCTGTTGCTATGGGAGATTATATCAGCGGAACAAATCATATTCTTCCAACAGCGGGTGGAAGTAGGATCTTTTCTTCTTTAGGAGTCCTTACTTTCCTAAAAAGAGTAACCTACCAAGAAGTGACCAGGGACTCTTTAGAAAAATTGTATCCATATGTAAAAGTTCTTTCCGAATTTGAAGGTTTGGATGAGGAACATGGAAATTCTGTAAAAGTGCGTCTTTCTGGGAACGGCAATCCATGATCGTATCCAAGGATCCAAACGAAGTCAGAAACCAAATTCTTTCCTGGAAGTCCGAAAAACTTTCAGTGGGTTTTGCTCCTACCATGGGATTTCTGCATGAAGGACATTCGAATCTATTTATTAGATCTGCTTCCGAGAATTCTAAAACAGTAGTTTCTATTTTTGTAAATCCTGCGCAGTTCAACGATCCGGAAGATTACGCAAAATATCCGATCAATACGGATGGTGATTTAGAAATTTGTAAATCATCCAAGGTGGATCTGGTTTTTTTACCGGATAAAGATACAATGTATCCGGGTGGAATTCCTGAAGTAGAATTACGGATCCCACATTTGATGAAAAATCTGGACGCTAGTACTCGTCCTGGGCATTTTGAAGGTGTTCTTTTAGTTCTTTCTCGTTTATTCCATATAATCCCTGCAGATCGTTCATATTTTGGTAAGAAGGATTACCAACAATATCTGGTCGTAAAAGATTTTGTGAAAGCACTTGGTTTTCCAATGGAGATCATCGGAGTGGATACAGTTCGCTCGAGAGAAGGTTTGGCATTAAGTTCTAGAAACGCTCGTTTAACTGGACCAGAAAAAGAAGAAGCTCTATTATTAATCAGAGCATTACGTCTTGGGGAGACTTTGATCCGACAAGGAGAAAAAGATCCGGCAGAAGTTCTAACAGTAATGAAGGATGTTTTGGATTCTTCTTCCAAAATACAAACGGATTATCTGGAAGTTTTGGATGCGAACACATTAGAAGAACTTCATATTGTAAAAGGGGAAATTCTTCTCGCAGTGGCTGCCTTTTTAGGGCAGGTAAGATTGATCGATAATATAACCGTAAAGGTATCTTAATTTTATATGGCTAAGTCTGTTTCCACTCAATCCGATTGGAAAAAATCTCTGGAAGATCTTTTCTCTTCCGCAAAAGAGAATTCTAAAATTTCCTCCGTTCCTAATTCAGTTCATTCTCTTTTATCTTCCGTTATATTTCAGTCCCAGAAAAATTCTAAAATTGTAGTCTCTCCTACAAATACCGAATCAGAGTTTTTATATAGAGAATCCTTAAGTTATTTAGAGCCGGATCTTGTTTGTTATCTTCCTGGGCAGGAAGTTTTGCCTTACGAGTATATGCGTTATCCTCAGGAAATGAAAAGAGAGAGGATACAGGCCCTCGCTCGTATATTGTCCGGAGAAAAAGTTTTAGTATTCACTTCTGTTTCCGGTTTTTTAAAAACCCTTCCGGAAGCTTCCGCTTTGATGGAAAGATCTTTGTCCGTAAAGTTAGGCCAAGAGATCCAGCCTGAAAATTTGATGAGAGAACTTGTCCGACTTGGCTATCATAGAGTGGATATGTGCCAGGCTTTCGGTGAGTTCAGTTTGAAAGGAGGGATCTTAGATGTGTTTTCCTCCTTCTCCGCTGATCCAATTCGGATCGATTTTTTCGGGGACGAGGTAGAATCCATACGAACATTCGATCCCGAAACCCAGAGATCTTTGGAAAATTTGGAAGAGGCGTTTTTACTTCCCGCAGATGAGTTTATTCTGACGGATTCTCAAAAAGAGAAGTATCGAAATCTGATCACAAACGCAGACAAATCTCTTCATTTGCCTGAAATTCCCGACGACGCAGGTGGAACTTATTACGAAGAATTGATCCCTATGGTTCGGGAAAATAAAGGAATATTATCTTTTTTTAAATCAAAACCGGGACTTGTTTTTCCGGACCCGAATGGGGCTAAAGAAAGGTATTCTCATCTTTTGAGAGAATATGATGCTCTTTATGAGAAAAGAAGTAAGGAGATCTTATGTGCTCCACCTTCTTTCCTTTTGAGAGATAAAGAAGAATCCGAAATTTTAGAAAATCTAAACGGTATTAAATTTACACAACTTCCCCCGAGCAAAGAAGAAGATCTGGTATGTCCATTACATCAAGCCCCATCCTTTAAGGGAAAGATCAGAGAAGTCCGTGAAAAACTGAAAGAATTGAAAACAGACGGGGGATGGAAGATCATTCTCACTTCTTCTTTTGAAGCCCAGACCCAAAGACTTTTAGGACTTTTTGAGTCGGAAGGAATTCGTTTATTAAACCAAGATACATCCGAACCTGAACCGATCCTTCTTCCTAATAAATCTAAGGAAGAAGTGTATTTAGCGGTTTCTGAAATAAGAAACGGTTTCTTATGGGAAGAAGAGAAACTTCTGTTCTTATCCGAGAACGATGTATTCGGAAGAGAATATAAACGTAAGACCAGATTTAAAAAACAAAATAGTAAGGCCATCCAAAGTTTCTTAGACCTGAAAGAAGGAGACTTTGTGGTTCACGTGAATCATGGAGTTGGGAAATTCCTTAAAATTGAAAGAGTAAACGCGGGCGGAAAAGAAAGAGACTTTCTAAAATTAGAATATTACGGCGGTGACACGTTATTTGTTCCTTTGGACCAAATTTCTCTAGTCCAAAGATTTGTAGGTGGGACAGAAAGACCGAGATTGGATAGTCTCGGTAAGAGTACTTGGAAAAAAACAAAGGATAGAGTCCAGAAAGCCGTCGAAGGTCTCGCAGAAGATTTGGTCCATATGTATTCCAACAGGATCAAATTACAAGGGTATGCTTTTCCTCCGGATACAATTTACCAAGAAGAGTTCGAAGCTGAATTCGAATACGAGGAAACTCCCGATCAGATTGAAGCGATAGAAGCCGTTAAAAAAGATCTAGAATCTATTAAACCAATGGATCGTTTGATCTGCGGGGACGTGGGCTACGGAAAAACGGAAGTAGCCATCCGCGCTGCATTCAAAGTGGCGATGGCCGGTAAACAGATTCTCATGCTTGCGCCTACAACAATCCTTGCCTTACAACATTATAATAATATGAAGAAGAGATTCGAGAACTATCCGATCACTGTGGAATTAGTTTCTCGTCTTAGGACTGCAGCGGAAACCAGGGACGTTCTAAAACGTTTTGCTTCCGGAAAGGTGGATATGCTCATCGGGACTCATGCAGTTTTAGCAAATTCCGTCCAACCTAAAAATCTAGGCCTACTCATAATAGACGAAGAGCAAAGGTTCGGAGTGAATCATAAGGAATCCATTAAGAAGATCAAAAACCTTGTGGATGTTCTGACATTGACTGCGACCCCGATACCTCGCACACTTCATATGGCTTTGACCGGGATCCGGGAGCTTTCTATCATCGCAACTCCTCCTAAGAATAGACAAAGTGTGGAAACATACGTGATCGAAGAGGATGAAGAGGTTCTAAGAGATGCGATCCGCACGGAACTTGCCAGAGAAGGACAAGTATTCTATCTTTATAATAGAGTTGAATCTATTGAACAAGAGACTAAAAGATTAAACGAGATCGTGCCTGAGGCCGCTATCGGAGTTCTTCATGGGCAGATGACAGAGGACGAGATCGAAGAAACTCTTGTAGATTTTTACGCACGTAAATTCGATATTCTTGTCACAACCACAATCATTGAATCCGGGATAGATATTCCGAATGTGAATACTCTTATCGTAAAAAGGGCCGATCTATTCGGACTTTCTCAGCTTTATCAAATCAGAGGTAGGGTGGGAAGAAGTGACAGAAAAGCATTTGCCTACCTTCTTCTTCCTAAGGACAGAGTTGTGACGGAAGATGCGGAAAAACGTCTGAATACGATTTATGAATACCAAGAACTCGGTTCCGGATTCAAGGTCGCGATGCGTGATTTAGAGATCCGAGGTGCGGGAAATCTTTTAGGAAAAGAACAATCCGGAGATATCATGGAAGTAGGCTTCGATCTGTATGTGCAGATGTTAGAAGAAGCGATCGCCAGGATCAAAGGAGAAGAAGTTAAGATCGAAGTGCGGACTGCTATCAATTTGGATTCTAACTTCTTCATTCCGGAATCGTACATACCGGACACAAGACAGAAGATAGAATTTTACAAACGATTTGAAGGTGCAAGAGACCTGGATGAAATAGAAGAAGTCACCCAAGAAATGACGGACCGTTTCGGCGAACCGCCTGAGGAAGCAAAAACTTTCTTAATGTTGGAAAAGATCAGAACCCTGGCTTCCGTTTTGGGATTCGAATCTGTATCCGAGTTGGGAGAGGAAATCCGCTTAAAATTAGGAACACATTTCTTAGGCAGTTATGACAAAATCGTAAACTTGATTTCTGCTCGGATGGGTCTTACCATGAATCCAAGAGAACCAAATGTTCTTTTATATGTTCCTGGGAAAGCCAACCAAAAAGACAAACTTGTGAAACTTGTGTACTTCTTAACGGAAATGTTACCCGACAAAAAGTAATGGACGCCAGGCCAGGTTCTCCTATTTTTTGCGTAGGAATTCCAACACAGATGAAACGGCTATATATTTCCCTCACTTTACTCTTATCTTTTTTCTCTTTCGCATATTGCGGAGATGGGACTCCGGTTATCGAGTCTATCGACGGTAATAAGTTGACTACTGCAAGTTTTGAAAGCGCTTTTGACACTGCTCTAGATACTTTAAGCCGTACTCAAAACATTGAAAAAAAGAACGTTATCAAATTTTTAACTGAGGAAGAAAGCAAAGTTCCTCAAAGTTTCTTACAACTTAGAAACGAATTTAGAAAAAGAAAGTTTTTCGATCGTTATCATGAGATGATGGTTGTTAAAGCAGCTGCTGATAAAAGTGGTTTCAGCAAAAGATCCGATATTAAAGAAATCTTAAAGTTCCAAGAGATGCAGTTGATCTACGGAATGTATATCGCTGAACAGATCGAGTCCAGAATTAAGATCACCGAGCAAGAGTTAAACCAAGGTTGCCAAGAGCTCCGCACTAAATACAAACAAGCAGAGTCCCTAACTTTGGAGCAGTGTTATGATGCTGCGAGAGCTCAGATCAAAGGAAGAAAATCAGAAGAAGTTTATAAATCCGTTCTAGATAGAATTAAAGAAACTGTCGCTATCAAACATAACGATAAGTTCGACCTTGAAAAATATCTAGATAAAGAATTCAGCTTCCCTGAATTGAGCAAGGAAGAGGCTCCTAAAGTCGAGGAAACCAAGGCACCGGAGGCTATTACTCCTACACCGGCGCCGGAAGCTACTAAGTAAAAAAAGAAATTTTTCAACGATTTGAATTCATATCTAAACGCAATCTTCCGTAGCGTAATTGAAGCGATTACGGAATTCTTACCGGTGTCCTCCACAGGACACCTTTTCTTATTTTCCTCCTTCTATCCTTTTTCGGAGGGAGCGGATTTTGACGACTTATTCGATATATTCATCCAGAGTGGAGCGATCCTGTCTGTTGTTGTTCTATATCGTGAGAAGTTTCTAGAGCAGGGAAGATCTGCAGTACGTTACCTTCTCCGCAAAGAAGAAAACAAGGAAGGATTCCTTTTCTTAACCAGAGTTACCATTGGATTTTTGCCTATAATGGGTGCGGGATTCTTATTCAGAGGATTTTTAGATAAGATCAAAGCAAGAGAAGATATCTTAGCGATCTTGGGAGGGGCTTGGCTTGTTGGAGGGATTCTGATCTTAGCTTCAGAGTTCTGGTTCCAAAAAAGAGAGAAGATCAAAACAAGTGAACCTATCGGAACAAAGGATGCAATCCTGATCGGTATCTTCCAATGTTTGGCTTTGATTCCTGGAGTTTCCAGATCAGGAGCTACAATTGTGACTGCCAGATTTTTAGGAAAAGATACCAGAAGTTCCGCCGAGTTTTCCTTTTTCGTTGCGGTTCCTGTTCTGTTTCTGGCAGGGGCTTATAAATTATTCAAGCACAGAGCAGTATTAAATTGGGAGAATCTACCGATCTTAAGTTTAGGTTTTGTTCTTTCCTTCCTACTTTGTTTTTTCGTGATCAAATGGTTCCTAAAATACCTGCAAACCCATTCATTTACCGGGTTCGGTTGGTATCGGATACTTCTTGGGATCTCAGTGCTTTCCCTCTACAAATTAGTGATGCAGGGCTGACCAGACACAATAGTGTGGCTTAGATCGGAATGCGCCCCTGGATCCGAAATTGTCTATTTTTACTTTTTTTGCCCACCTTGCTATGGGGGCAGCCGGTCGACCTAGGCCCTAGGGGTTCTGCGGGTGATACAAACTCGGAAGATGATACCCAAAGGTCAGTTGTTAAGACCAGAAACCGCCTTTTAAACAAATCTATCGAAATACTTAGCGAAAGAGAAGTAGATGAGCAGCTTGAAAATCTGGGTCTTTCCAGAGAAGGTTCTATCTACACTAGACGTAAAAGATTAAAAGCCGCTTTAGGGGAGAAGGAAGACAATAAGCCTGATTTCGCCGCGTTAGCCGGAACATCTAAAAAAGATTTACCAATGGTAATCGAGAATGCCGCGGAAGGTGAACTCATGAGAGTCGACCAAACCAAGGGTGGGGTTCTCGTTTTAAGAGGTAGAGTTCGTATTAAACTTAGATCGGGAAGCTTAGAAGCGGAAACTATTTCCGTGGATTCCGATCGTGGGGAAGTTTATGCGGAAGGCGGGATCAAATTTGAAGACGGTCGCGCTAAGATCACGGGAGATAAATTCATCTATGATTATAGATTGGATAAGGGTGTGGTCTATAATACAAAGGGCACTGTTGCTCCTGCTTACTTCTTCGGAGAGAAGGTCAAAAAATTAGATGATAAACGTTACATGTTGGAGATGGGATATTTCACAACATGTAATGCGGAGAAGCCTCATTATTCTTTTAAAGTAGATAAGGTGGTTTTATACCAAGATAGAACCGTTGTCGGAACTAATGTTAGATTCCAGGTTGGAGGTACAACAGTATTCTGGCTTCCATTCTTCTATAATAATAACTTGGGGAACGGTTGGACCACACAAGCCGGTAAGAACAATACTCAAGGTCTATTCCTTCAGAACTCTTTACAATGGTCTACGATCCCTACTTGGTCTTGGACCCCAATGGGTTATAAGGCTCGCGCTGACTTCTATGAAAAAACGGGACAAGCCTTCCAGTTAGAAATGTGGAGGCAAAGTAATAATCTAAACTATTTGATAGATATAGGTTTTGCAAATCATAAGGCCTATCAGATCACTTCCGGTTTTGAGGATAGATTTGCAAATTACGGCCTCGGTACAAGTGCAGTCACTAACCAGGTGGATAAGGGAAATTATTGGGGAACCAATATCCCAAATATCGGAGAAGATAAGGATCCTTGGTGGAAAGGTAGAATATTCCTAAATTCTAAAATGAATAACACGGAAAAAGACGTTACCCGAAATCTTTCCGTTCAATATGAGAATTTTACAAACCGCCTATTCGAATATGAATACGGGAATAGGTACCAGCCAAGCAATAGTTTGCAGTCATTATATACATTCAGAGATGTTCGTTACGGTTACGTTCGTAATAACTTAGAATGGAAATTGGATTATACGGAAAATAGGGGAGATCTTTCGGTAAACGTTAATATGAAGAGAAATATGCTCTTCTATAACCTTTCTCCTCTTACTAAATCAGGTTATTTTCCTACGGTGGATGTTCTTCCATCCGTTACGATCAAGAATAGCACTGAGATAGCAAGGCTTCCTCATTTTGAAACTCCAGTATATTGGGATGTGTATTTAACAAATACATTGATGAGATTCTACGGAGTACCTACCCAGGAAAAATTGAAAATTCCTACCTCAGACGGAAGTTATGATAATCCGAATGGAGATTATAAAGAAAATCTTTTAAGGACCCAGAACTTCTTACAGGGTGAGACCGGATTCAGGACTTCTATGAATTTTGGAAGTTATGTGTCCTTAGCTCCGAGTGTTTATTACGGAGCTAAAAAACAATCCGCTCAATTGCCTGCAGGAAGTGCTGATACTGTTAATACAAACTTTACTTCCTTGGAAAGAAGTTTGGCCAGGGACAGTTATCAATATTTCAGAACAAATACCAATTTGAGAATTGGTGCTCCGATCTTATTCTTTAATACTACTTATCGTAAGTTAGAAGCAGAGAAGCCTGATTTACAAGATCCTATTCTCATGAAAAACAGACAACATGAGATGGAATTTTCTTTGGAAAGTTATGCTCTTGAGAATTTTGAAATTTCTTTAAAAACCATCCGAGATCTTAGGACCTTTTCGGATGAATACCAACCGCAACCTACAAGCCAGGAAAGATGGTATTATACGGTATTCCGTTTTGCGGGTCATATAGATTTCTTGGAAGGATTCAGCAAAAGAAAAAGGACCCTTCTGGAAAGAAAAAGAAGTTTTTATACTGGGCTATTCTTCAATAACGATTTTGTGTATCATACACCTCTCCATCGTCCTTTGTCCAATAACTTCACTCTTTCGTATAAGATGGGAGGATTCAGGCTTCCTTTCTTAAGATATATACGTGAGTTGGAAGTCGGCGGTACATGGTATCATATCTATTATGCTTCTATGATGGATAATTATAGGATCTATGCTAAAGCAAGTATTGATATCACAAGGGAATTCGGAATTGAAGCAGAGATAGATTCTAGGGTAACCGAACCTTGGAGATATACAAACCAAACGGATAATTATTATTACCAAAGATATATCCTGAATACCGACCCAACTTCTCCGTTCACTTCTATGAATATGAATCCTACAAATTTAGGCCAGGATATTCTCAATGGTTCCGGGATCAATGGGACCCAAGCAAGGCAGACCACTGCTATGAACGTCAATCGTGCAATGGCAGTCTTAAAATATAATTTACATACTATGAATTTCAGATTAGGTCTAAGTAGCGATCTTAGATCTGTACCTGGGGGAACGACCGGAACGAGTCAGGTGACTTTTTACGACCAGTCGATATTCTTCTCCATATCTTTAACGGATTTCAGCCTGGGTCAGGAAGATTCTTCTCAGCTTTCCAGGATCCGCCTATTCAGATTTAGAAAACGTCCGCTTCGGACAGGTTATACGGAAGGAGTCGAGTCGGAATAATATGCTGAAAGAAAGAAGCCAAACTTTTAAATTATTATTCGTTTCCCTGGATCTGATCTTCTCTTTGGGAAGTTGTGTATTCGCATTTATTCTTCGTTTTTATATAGGGGATCCAACAGGAGTAGATAGATCTTATATCGATCTAGGAAGTTATTTTATATTAGGCTCCGTACTTTCTATTTCCCAAGTAATCGTTT
Source organism: Leptospira andrefontaineae (assembly GCF_004770105.1). Lineage (NCBI taxonomy): Bacteria > Pseudomonadati > Spirochaetota > Leptospiria > Leptospirales > Leptospiraceae > Leptospira > Leptospira andrefontaineae. Next base: position 159,665 of record NZ_RQEY01000018.1, read on the forward strand.
TCCTATTCATAGATTTGTATCATCCAAGAAGAGGATTATCTTTTTTAGATGAGTTCCTTGCGATTTTTGGCGGAGTATTCTTAAATTTACTCTTCGTTCTATCCATGTTATTCTTTTTCCGAGGCGATTTCGGAAGCGAAAGATTCTCTCGTTCTTTCATTTTAGTTTTTGCCGGGACGAATATTTTTTCGATCGGGTTTCTTCATCTTCTCGCCCGCCAATTCTTAAGATATCTCAGAAGCAAAGGATATAATTTACGTAGGGTACTTGTAATTGGAACAAGAGAAACGGCTGCTCGTTTTGCTGACTCAGTCCAAAGACATCAGATCTATGGATACCAAATCATTGGTTATGTAAGTTCGGGAAATTCTAAGGCAATCCGCAAAGACATGGTTCTTTTGGGGAAGACTGACAAGATAGAAAAAGTTTTATCCGAGATCAAACCCGATCTGGTTGTTTATGCTTTAAATAACGCGGAAGGTGATTGTCTGGAGACAGTTTTGGATGCATGTGATACGGAAGGTATCGACTTAAAAGTGATCCCTGGCTTCCAAGAGTTCATCAAGGCAAAAGGAAGAGTGGATGAGATGGACGGTCTTCCTGTCATTTCTATCCGAAATATTCCTGTACGTTTAGGTTATAATCGCGCTATTAAGAGAAGTTTTGATATTCTATTTTCTCTTTTCTTTATCATTCTTTTTTCACCTGTTTTTTTGATCATTGCTCTGCTGATCAAATTAACTTCCAGGGGACCTGTATTCTATCACCAGGAAAGAGTGGGGTTGGACAATAAAAGTTTCAAGATGCTTAAGTTCAGAAGTATGGTCGTCCAAACCAAATCCCAGTCAGAGACTACCTGGACTGTCCAAAATGATCCAAGGGTGACCGGGATTGGTAAGATCCTGCGTAAGACCTCCCTTGACGAAATACCTCAGTTTTTTAATGTGCTTTTAGGAGATATGTCCGTGGTGGGCCCAAGGCCCGAAAGACCTCATTTTGTCGAAAAATTCAAAACGGATCATAGACATTATATGAGAAGGCATGCGGTCAAGGCTGGAATTACCGGTCTTGCGCAAGTACAGGGTCTTAGAGGAGACACTTCTATCGATGATAGAATTGATGCGGATATCTACTATATAGAAAACTGGTCTCTTTGGTTGGATATTAAAATCATCCTGCTTACACCTTTAAAGGGTGTAATGGATAAGAACGCCTATTAAGGGAAAAGGAGAACGAAGGCCGTGAACCTAAACGAAGAATCCCTTCAAAAAATTGCAGAGTTATCTAGGCTCAAAATTGATCCTAAGGATATCCAAAACTTCCTTACGGATTTTAATAAGGTCCTGAATTATGTGGATACGATCACTGAGTTAAATGTGAGTTCCGTGTCCGACGAAGACTTATATCCTAATGAAGGAAATTCACTTCGTGCAGACAAAGCAAAAGAAGGTTTAAGTCGTTCTCAGATTGAATCCTTCGCGCCAAGTTTCCAAAATGGATACTTCGTAGTTCCAAAGGTGATCGAAACATGAAAGAACTTTGGAAATTAAAATATTCTGATATTAAAAAAGGATTAAATTCCGGAGAATTCACTCCTACGGATTTGATCCAATCTTTGATCTCTCGTATAGAAGCGGAAGATTCCAAAATTAAAGCATTTCTCTCTTGGGAGAAAGAAAGTATCGTCAAAGCTGCTGCAGAAAGTACTGAAAGAAGAAAATCAGGCAAACCTCTTTCCGAATTCGATGGAATTCCAATCGGAGTAAAAGATAATATTTGTATAGAGAACACGATCACTTCCTGTGCTTCTAAAATTTTAGAAAACTATCGTTCTCCATTTCATGCGACCGCTATCGAAAAACTTTTAGCAAAGGGTTTTGTTCTGATCCCAAGGGCAAATATGGATGAGTTTGCGATGGGCTCTTCTACAGAGAACTCTGCTTATCAGGTTACAAAAAATCCTTTTGATACTGCAAGAATTCCAGGCGGATCTTCCGGCGGATCAGCAGCAGCAGTTGCGGCTTCTTTTGTGCCTGTTGCGCTTGGCTCTGATACAGGTGGATCCGTTAGACAGCCTGCATCTTTATGTGGGATTTTTGGTTTAAAACCAACTTATGGAACAGTTTCCAGATATGGACTTGTAGCTTATGCTTCTAGCTTGGATCAGATCGGTCCATTGTCCAAGGACATTGACGGTATCATCGATGTGTATTCAGTCATCTCAGGAAAAGACCAGAGAGATGCTACTTCTAAGAATATTCCTGCATTCGACCCCTCTAAGGTGAAAGAACTTCCTTGGAAAGGTTTGAAAATAGGGAAGATGAAGATCACTTCTGAAATAGAACCAGATGTTGCAAAGGCATATGAGTCTCTTTTAGCTGAGTTAGAATCTAAAGGCGCTCAACTTGTGGATCTGGATTTTTCACTTCTTTCTAACTCAATTCCGATCTATTATATTATCGCTACTGCAGAATGTTCTTCTAATCTTTCCAGATTTGATGGGATCCGTTTCGGACAAAGAAAAGATCCAAGTGGAAAGCTGGAAGATCTATATGTAACTAGCAGAAGTGAAGGTTTCGGCAAAGAAGTCCAGAGAAGGATCTTACTCGGAACATTCTCCCTATCAGCCGGATATTATGACGCGTATTACGGAAGAGCTCAAAAAGCTAGAGTTCTGATTAAAAAGGAATATGAAGGTTATTTTTCCAAAGTGGACCTGATCCTTCAGCCAACTTCTCCTACAACCGCATTTAAAGTGGGAGAAAAAACTTCTGATCCGATCCAAATGTATAAAGCGGATATCTTAACTACTTCCGTGAATTTAGCAGGAGTTCCTGCAATGTCTGTTCCTATCGGAAAAGATTCCAATGGACTTCCTATCGGTTTGCAGATTACCGCTCCCGCATTGCACGAAGACAAAATATTCGGTTTTGCTAAAATGATCTCTGACTGGGCTTCTAAAGTAGAATTGCCTGAAACGATCAAATGAGTGAGCTCGCCGCGAGAATTATTCCCTGCCTGGATATCAAAGACGGCAGGGTAGTTAAAGGAGTGAATTTCGTAAATCTTGTGGATGCGGGAGATCCCGTTGAGTCAGCAGTGGTTTACGAAAAAAATCTCGCGGATGAGTTATGCTTCTTGGATATCACTGCCTCCAGCGATAAAAGAGATATTCTTATTCATTTGGTAGAAGCTGTTGCGGAAAGAATATTTATTCCTTTCACAGTCGGGGGCGGAATTCGCACATTAGATGATGTGAAAGCGGTTTTAGAGAAAGGAGCGGACAAGGTTTCTATCAATACTGCCGCTTTCCAAAATCCGGACCTTCTTCGTGCCGCCGCGGAAATTTACGGATCACAATGTATCGTATGCGCAGTAGACGTAAAATTCCATCCTGACAGACAAAGATACGAAGTGTTCCTTCACGGTGGAAGGACTGAAACAGGAAGAGATGCATTAGATTGGGGAAAAGAAGCTCAGGAAAGAGGCGCCGGAGAGATCCTACTCACATCTATGGATCGTGACGGAACCAAAAAAGGTTTCGATATCCAACTTCTCAAATCATTTTCTTCTAATTTAGAAATCCCTATTATTGCAAGCGGTGGTGCGGGTAACCCTGAACATATGGTAGAAGCAATCCTAAGAGGAAAAGCGGATGCCGTGCTTGCCGCATCCATTTTTCATTTTGGGGAATTTACGATCCGAGAGACCAAAGAAAATATGCAGGAAATGGGGATCAAGGTTAGACTTTGAGAAGAGTGGATAAACCGGAATCCGGAATCTACATTCCTCTCCAAGAGTGCGTGAATTCAACTTGCTACTTTGAAAATTTTCTGATATAGACCTGGAAGGCAAATCTCCCACGGGCCTCTCCCCACCACCCAAGATTCAGGGCGGGGGCAGTTTGACCTTCGGACTTGTTGGAATTCCAACACTTACAAAACAAAATTCCTATTTCTAAGCGACTTCTTTTATAACCCGCTCACAATCGTAAAAACTTCGCCGAACACATTATTAAAATGTGTTTTTACCTTAGTTAACCCGCCGCCGGTTCCACCTTCGTTCCTAAAAGACATTTGAGAATGATCCATATCGGAGACAGTATTTGTATTTCCTCCGGCTAGCCTATTGTTTAAAAGAGCGGAAGCTAAAGGTACAATTCCATCAGAATTATTAAACACAGGGTTTCCATTTGTAATCACTGTACAAGCAGCTTGGTAGGTTGTAGCATGATCCCCGCCGCTACAATTGGCGGAGCCCATATCCCCTCCATATACCGTAGTGATGGAGTCCTTAGAAGTATTTGCGATCATACTTTCTAATAGGAAGTTAAACGCTTGGTTGGTTCCGTCTGTAATAGTAGGGTTGATGCCGGTTACACCTGCGCTGATCCCATTCGTATAAGCAAGACCCTTTCCTCCGGGAGTGTCTGTCATAAATTTGATGATAGTCCCAATCGAACTCAAGTTTCCTGTGTATTGCGGAGAAGAATATGGAGAGCCATAATATGGAGTTCCTAAACTTACGATATGATCGATCACATTATCCGTATTATTCGGATGTTGAACAGCCGCTCTGGAAACAAGTCCTCCCATCGAGTGTGCAACTACTACAACCTTGTCCGAAGAGTTAAATGCTTCGTTTAGGGAATCAATGAATCTTCTACCATTCACGTCAATGTGGTCGGAAGTCCTATAGGTAAAAACATAGATCTCGAAAGTATCGTATACACTACTGCTATAGCCGGCTGGAAGGTCGGTAGTTTGAGTAATAAACGCGAGTCCTTGGTTCCATGTCCCGAGTAGATTTGCTACTTTTTTGTTAAAATCAGTAGGTAAGTCTGTTTGTCTTTCTGCAAAGTCCCAACCATGAATAAGTACGATTTTGGCTTTTGAATTGTCCCTTTGGAAGTATGGATTTTGGAAATATAAAGGAGAAAGATTTTCGGGCTGAAGATTCGGGACCACAGTGGAAAATTTATACAGCGCATGATTTTGTTCCGCAAAATAGGCCGCGACAACATAATCCTTAATTTGATCTGCTAGTGATTTGTTATCGGAGGGAGTAAGTCTATCTTGGAGATATTCGCAGTTTACGAAAGATAGAAGTGTAAAAAATAAAAACAGAGTTCGGAAAGATAAAAATCTTTTCATACTGAAAGGCCCAAGATTATCCAAAATCACATGAAGTTTCACTGTAGGAATTCCTACAATTTTACAAACTAGCAGTTTGAACTACATGTTCTATAAAGTTTGGGACCAATCCTAAAAAACCGCAAGCTAGAATTTGATAGGGGACACCTATTAATATGGTCACAAATAGGAAATAAATGTTTGAATAAGATTTACTTCGGTCGGTTTTTTAAACGGTCCAGTACGATCCCTGTGGCAACTGTCACATTTAAGGAGGAGATATGACCATGAAGTGGAATACGGACTGTAAAATCCGATTTCTCCATTAGGATCCTTTTAAGACCTTCTCCCTCATTTCCCATCAGGATTACCAGTTCTTCCCAAGCGGGAATTTTGGACCAATCTTCTGTTCCTTTGTCGGAAGTAGAAACCACCCAGAAATTTCGTTTTTGCAATTTTTCTAATATTTGAGCCAGGTTCCCGACTTTAAAAACGTTTAGATAAGCGAGTGCACCTGATGCTACTTTTTCCACTGCAGGAGTGATTCCTGAAGAATCTCTATCGGGGATGAGAACCGTTTCTACTCCGAAACATTCTGCTGTTCTTAAAATATTTCCCAAGTTACCCGGATCTTGGATACGATCCAACACAAGGATGGGACCCTTACAATTTTCCAAATGAGAATCGAATGATTTTTTGTCTCCGGAGTGGAGTTGGATCCTAAGTGCAAGAACGCCCTGGTGATTCACGCCCGGAGCCATTTTATCCAATTTACTCGGAGAAGCTTCCTTGATCAGAAGTTTGTTTCCTAATTCTGAAAGAATTTCTTCTAATTCTTTTTTTGCTCCGGAAGTTAACCAAATTTCTTGGAAGGAAAGTTCTGAACCTTTTTCGAGATGTCTTTCCAGAATTTCTCGGATATTTCTTCTTCCGTAGATATAATCCTGGCGGCTCATTTTCTTTTCCAGCGAAGACCTTCTTTTGTGTCTTCGATTATGATCCCTAATTCGTTCAATTTGTCCCTAAGTCTATCCGATTCCGCAAAGTTTTTATTTTTACGAGCTTCTTGTCTTTGTCTCACGAGCTCATCTATCTCAGAGTCTAAAACTTCTACTTTTCTTTCGAAATTTAGAACTCCTAGGATAGAATCTATTTTAAAAAATAATTCTAACCTTTGGATGATCTCAGATTCGTTCGGAGAATTTTGATCCAAGTATTGGTTGGAATCTTTTACCAATTCAAATACGGAAGCCAGGAATTTAGAAATATTCAGATCATCTGCAAGGCTTTCTAAAAATTCATCCCAGTTCCCTGCTTCTACATTTGCCTGGGATTGGAATGTTTTTCCTAATTTGGATAATTCTTCTAATAATCGATTGATACAATTTTGGATCTTGGAAACGGATCCGGCTGCTTCTTCTAATCTTTCTTTTGTGAAGTTTAATTTACTTCTATAATGTGCGGAGAGTAGAAGAAAACGGATATTCCGCGGTTCCACACCTTCTTTTACCAGATCTCTAAGGGTAAAAAAGTTTCCCTTGGACTTGGCCATCTTTTCTCCGTTTACAAGTAAATGTTCGGAGTGTAGCCAATATTTTACAAAGGATTCTTCCGGATAAGCTCCTTCACTTTGAGCGATCTCATTTTCGTGATGAGGAAAGGTAAGATCCACTCCACCCGTGTGTATATCCACTCCGGAGCCATATACGTCACGCACCATTGCGGAACATTCTAAATGCCATCCCGGTCTTCCTGAACCTATTTCAGTTTCCCAAGAGGGTTCTCCATCTTGTTTAGGGAATTTCCAAAGGACAAAATCTCTTACATCATCTTTGTCATATTCATCGGTATCATAACGAGTACCGCTCTTCATCCCGCTTACATCAATTCTGGAAAGTTTTCCATAATTTTTGAATTTAGAGATAGAATAATACAAACTTCCGTCTTTTTCGTAGACTAATCCCTGATTTTGGAGATGTTTTATGATCTCTACCATAGAAGGAATGGAATCGGTCGCTCTGGGATAATGTTCCAATTTTTGAATATTCAGAGATTCTAAATCTTCTTGGAAAGCTTTTACCCAAGGTTCGGTAAATTCCCTGATCCCTTTGCCTTGTGCCAAGGATTCACGGATAATCTTATCATCAATATCAGTGATATTCATTGTCATATCCGGTTTATAACCGAATGCGACTAAAGCACGCCTTAGAAGATCTACAAATAGGAATGCGCGTAAATTCCCTAAATGAGCGAAATTATAAACTGTAGGACCGCAGGAATATACGCGGACCCTGTCTGGAAACTCCGGGCGGAATACTTCTTTGTTTCCGCTAAGAGAATTATGGAAACGGATCTCTTTCATTCCGGGAACAGGATCTCTTTCGAGAATTCCAAATTGGCCAAATTCTGTTTGTCCCCTACGATACCGGCTTCATTTCCTTCTGTAGGATATACCTGCATTCTTTTATCGCAGACTAAATGGTTGAATAATGCAAATACGGATTTAGGATGAGAAACTTTATCATCCATTCCAACGGATACCAGAGTAGGGATCTTGATTTTTTTGGAAAAATTCAAACTATCAAAATAAGAAAGATTCTTTTTTACCTGGGCTTTCTTGGATTTTGCATTAGCGATCTGCTCAGCGATTTCCTTGGACCAGCTAGTTCCCAATTTCAGTTGTGTATCATCCACATGGCAAAAATTAGGAGTTTCTAATATAAGGGCCTTTACTCTAGGGGAATTCGCCGCCCCGAATAGAGCCATGGAAGCACCGATCCCTTTTCCGGCCAGGATGATCTTGTCGCCGTCGATCCCATCAGTGAGTCTTAAAAATTCGATCGTACGGATCACATCTAAGTAATTTGCTTTTAAGAAGAAGGATTCTTTTGCCTCTAATCCTTTTCTATAATATCCGGGAGTCCAATCCGGATCAGGAATTTCTCCTTCTTTCAATACCGGACGGATAAGTTGAGTTCCATGACCTCTTAGGTCCAGAATGAGTTGTGCTACTCCAGCTTCTGTTAGTCCCTTAATAATTTGAGGTCGATCTTTTGCATAATCATGGAAGTAGACAAGAACGGGAAGATCTCCTCTTTTCCTTGGGATCACTAAACTGCCTGTAAGAGTCGCATTCCCGTAAGATTGGAAAGAAATATCGTAGATGGTTTCTTTTAAAATGGTCCCTTTGAGTAGGGCCTTGGTTTGGTTTTTAACCGGAAAACCTTTGAGTTCTCGGATCGACTCCGCCCAAAAATCGTCCAAATCCGCTGGAGGTGAGAAGGGAGGATAAGTCTGGAAGCACTCGTCGAAACTGATAGCCATCAGAGATACATCGTTTTCATTTCAACGGGGGTGTAAAGTGATCTTTTGCGGAATACAATGTCTGGAGAAGTAGGACAGAAATTGTCATGGGTCCTACACCTCCCGGAACAGGAGTATAATGAGAGGATTTTTCCCAGGCTTTGGAAATTTCGATATCACCTACGTTTCCAGCATTATAACCGGCATCCAATAATACCGATCCCGGTTTGATCCAATCTGCTTTAATAAATTCAGGTTTTCCAACTGCACCTACAATGATATCTGCTTGGGCCACGATTTCGGGTAGGTTTTGGGTTCTGGAATGGCAGAGAGTGACAGTTGCGTTCATTTCTGTAAGAAGCATAGCCATAGGTTTTCCCAAAATAGGAGAACGTCCTACGACCACGGCTCTTTTCCCTGCAGGATCAATCCCGTATTCTTTAAGAAGAAGCACCATACCATACGGAGTACATGGCAGATAGGTTTCTACTCCCATGGACAATTTCCCGAAGGATAATGTAGTAACTCCGTCCACATCTTTCTTCAAATCGATCCTATCGAATGCCGCTCTTTCATCAATCTGAGGAGGGGTAGGATGTTGTAGAAGAATTCCGTGAGTGTCCGGGTCCGCGTTCAGGCGATCAATGACTGCAAGTAATTCCTGGGTGGTCGTCGTTTCAGGAAGTTCAATTTTTTCGGAAATCATTCCCACCGCGTGGCAGGACTTGACTTTCATATTCACATAAGTGGCGGAAGCTGGATCACTTCCTACCAGGATGGTTGCAAGTTTCGGGGGCTTTTTTCCGGAAGCCACGAGAGTTTTGATCTCTTCGGCGATAGAATCTTTTATCTTTTGGGAAAGTTTTTTGCCATCCAGTAAAATCGCAGTCATGGGTTCAGGATTTAGCTTCCGGTCCCGATGTCATCCGAAAATAATCCTTTTCAGTCGGGTAGATTGCTTAAAATAGGATCATGTCCGAAGTTTCCACCATTGACCTAAATCGTTTGCAGGAACATGTAAACCAGACCGTACGTATCCAAGGTTGGGTTCACGGTTTGAGAGGATCTAACGCCAGACAATTTTTAAGTCTGAGAAATTCCGGAAAGATATTACAGGTGCTCGCGGAAAAAGAAATTATAGGAGAAGATCTGTTTTCTGAGATCAAACATCTCAAACAGGAAACTTCTGTCGAGGTAATCGGCAAATTAGTGGAGAATGAAAAGTCTCCCATAGGATTTGAATTGGTTCTTTCTTCTTTCAAGAAGGTGGGAGAATCGGAAAATTATCCGATCACTCCCAAAGAACATGGAATTGACTTCTTACTTTCTCAAAGACATCTTTGGTTACGTTCCAGTAAGCAGCTTGCGATCATAAAGGTACGAAGTGAACTTTCTTACCAGATCAGAAAATATTTCCATAATAACCAATTCACCTTGATCGATACTCCGATTCTAACCGGTTCCATCGGAGAATCTGCAGGAACATTATTTTCTACAGAATATTTCGATCTTGGAAATGCTTACCTTGCCCAAACCGGACAATTATATTTAGAAACTGCAATATTCGCTCATAACAAAGTATATTGTTATGGACCGACATTCAGAGCGGAGAAGAGCAAAACCAGAAGACATTTAACGGAATTCTGGATGGTAGAAGCGGAAACTGCATTTTTAACACATGCAGAAAACTTAAAATTGCAGGAAGACTTCGTAAAAACAGTTATCAAAGAAACTGTTTCTTCTTGTTTGCCTGAACTGAAAGTTTTGGAAAGAGACCCTTCTCCATTATTAGATTATATCTCTAAACCGTTTGCTCTTATCGATTATAAAGAAGCACTAGAATACCTTCAATCCCAGGGAGAAGATATCGCTTGGGGAGATGATATCAATTCGGAAAGAGAACAGATGCTCTGCCAAAAATTTGGCGGACCTGTTTTTATCCAAAAATATCCAAGAGAAGCAAAAGCGTTCTATATGAAGGTCAACCCTGAAGATCCTAGAACAGTTCTTAACGCTGACTTGATCGCTCCCGACGGAGTGGGGGAGATCATAGGCGGCTCCGAAAGAGAAGAAAGTTACGAAAATATCACTAAAAGGCTAGAAGAAGAAAACCTACCTGTGGAATCTTATGAATGGTACTTGGAGCTTAGAAAATACGGCTCCGTTCCACATTCAGGTTTTGGGCTCGGAACAGAACGATTGATCGCTTGGATCTGCGGTCTTCAACATGTCCGTGAATGTATACCTTTCCCTCGTATGATGGAGAGATTATATCCATAAGGACTAATTTCGCACAGAGCTCACAAAGAACACAGAGCTTTCATTTTTTAACGCCGTGGACTCTGTGTTCTCCGTGCAAAACTTCTTTGGGCTAAAAAAAATCGCAGAAAAAATCGCGACCGGCCGATACCAAAAATAGAGGTATCGTATGGCTAAAAGTTCCGCCCTTTCCACACAGCTTTCCTTGGAAGAGTCCGCTTGGGAACTCTTTGAAACGGGAGCGTACGAGGAAGTATCCAAATTAGCGGAGAAGAATCCGAAAAACGTGTTCTTAAATCATTTAAGAGCGGTTTGCGAATTCGAAACGGAAACAAATACTGCCAATAATTTTCCATTAGAAGGAAAAACGGTCCTAACACCTTTACTCGGTGCATATTTGCATAGAGCAAAGGGAAATGCGAAAGAGGCCGCAGTATTATTTCACGAATACTTCAAGGCATCTTCCAGTCCTGTATCCTATTCTATCTTAACAACTGGGATCAAGGCATGCGAAGAAGTGGGAGCCCACAAAGCATGCGCGGATCTGATCCAAAGATATAAGGCTCTCTGGACAGATGGATATTTTTCCAAACTGGAATTTTTCTCCCTTTATCATTTAAGAAAATTCGAAGAAGCTCTTAAAGTATTCAAAGAAAATTCTGAAACCCTGAAAGAAGACAGAGACGTTCTGGCGGCTTTAGGATTATGTTTTGTTCATATAGGAAAATTCGAAGAAGCTTGTAATATCCTGGAAAAACTTCCTGGTGCAGGCGAGATTCCTTCCTTTGAAGATAAAGTGACCGAGTATTCTGATAGGATCAAAAATATTCCTAAATACGAAGCGAGAAAAAAAGAACTTTCTAGAATGGAACTTTTAGATCTGGGATATGCGTATTTATTCTCTGAGTCTTATAAAAAGGCGGAAGAGGTATTTACTTCTCTGGTTTCCGTAGAATCACGATAACCCTTCCTTTCAAAAGAGCCTCCCTGGATTTAGGGGAGGCCAAGACCTTCTCCGCATCTTCATTGGAGATTACAAGGTCTGCTCCCAATTTTCCAGAAACACCTAAAGCGGTAGTCAAAAGAGGTTTATAACCTGTTATTTCTTCCCTCATTGCGTCTTGCACTTTAGAAAAATAGCGAATATATCCGTAATTCACTATGGAACTTTTTTTAACAAATAGAGGAGAATAGATCCCGACTCCATCCTCATCTCTGATCTCAGAAAATAAAGCAGGCACCACTTCTAAATGCCTAGCATCCACGATCAGTCCCGTATAAGAATCTGCCGGGTTATGGATCGGGTGAGCTTCCGGAAAATTTTCGGAAGAATAGGGTAGAGTGATATGAGAAAGAATTCCTTTCTTTCCTTTTAAGGAAAGAATACCGGTTGCGACTAAATGATTTCCTTTGAACTGATTATGGATCTCGATCGGTTCCTTTTCATAGATCTCTTGAAAAATCTCTCGAAAGGATTCATCCTGTGCTATTTTTTCCCGGAGAAGAAGATTAGAATCCAATTTTAGATTTTCCATACTTCTATATAAGTATTTTTTAATTTCTTCTTTTGCGGTCTCTTTCGCGATATTTCTGGCTTCAGTTATATTTTTGGCGGTTCCGATCTTATTATAATCCGGATCATCCGGGTGGAATACAATTTTAGGAAGTTTGACTTCTACAGTTTTACTGATCTCCCCGGTTCTCCAATTCACGATCGTTTCTGTTTTGTCCTTGGACTCCCAAGCAAAAATAGAAAGACCAGAAATCAAAAAGAAGATCAGTAACGACTTACGTTTCATACGGCTTCTCCGGAAGAGTAATTGGGAAGTTTAGAATATTCTAATTTTAATTGGTTCCATTCGGAGATCCGCTTTGCGGGAGGAAGAGAATTGATCAGATCTGTTCCATATGACTTGGTCCAAATACGAGAATCCAGTAAACTTACAATTCCTGTATCTTTTTCAGAACGGATTAGTCTTCCAAAACCTTGTTTAAGAACTGTGGTAGCGTAAGGAAGTTGTAGATCCTTGAAAGGATTTCCACCTTTTTCTTTCAATTTTTCACTTCTTGCTTCCAAAACCGGATCATTTGGAGGTTGGAAGGGAAGTTTTGTTAGGATCACGGATCTGAGTTTATCACCTCTGATATCCACTCCCTGCCAGAAAGAAGATACCCCAAAAAGTACCGCATCCTTTTCTGCTAAAAACCGATTCTTAGCAGCCTCCGGTCCCATTTCCAATTGGGAGATTATTGGCAGGTCTGTAAGAGGTCTGATTGTTTCGATAATTTCATTTAAAGATTTATTTGAAGTAAATAAAACGAATGCTCCACCTTTAGTCAGCTCGATGAGTTTTAAGATATAACGGGAAAGGTCAGCCGCATTTCTTTCCGCAGATTCTGTTGCGTCCTTGATATCTTTAGGCAAAAACAAAAGTGCATTTTTCTCATAAGGAAAAGGAGAAGCCACAAGTTTAGATCGAGAAGGTAATCTCCCGATCCGATCTGCAAAATAACTGAGATCACCCTTATTAGTAGAAAGTGTGGCGGAAGTGAATACAATACTTTCAGTTCTAGGTTCTAACACTTCTCGTAGTATTGTTTCAGACTTTAAGGGTTGGGTCAAAAGTTTAGGGAACATTTCCTTTGTTCTGGTATTCGGTGGATCCGCCCAATATACTCTTTCTCCTTCATCCATTGTACGGAAAAGATGTAAACCTTCTGCGATCTGTCCGATACGACCTGAAGACATTTCTATCTCCATCGCGATCTCTTTTTCCTCTATCTCGTCGCTATCTTTAGAATATTTTTTTAATTCTATAAGTAGCGCTTCTTGCAAAGAATCTAATGCAGCTTCTAATTCTCCTCCGTCCATCTTTAAAGGCCTACGAATTCTTTGTGAACCGTAGAAGTTGAGTGGAAGTTCTCCCACTACCTTATTAAAACAAAGGAAAAGTTTTTCTCCTGCAAGATTTGTTAAATCATTTATCTTAGGAGAATTGAGTCTTGCTCCCAAGCCTGATTTTTTCTGAGAATTCCAAACACCTTGTAAAAGTTTTTGGATCTCTAAAGAAGATAATTCTATTCTGAATGCGTTCCCTAAAACTTCAGGGAAATTATGAGCCTCATCCACTACGATCTTTTTGAAATCAGGTAGAATATTAAAATCGGATGCTATATGAGCCGCGAGTAAAGAATGGTTTACGATCAACAGATTTGATTTCTGCCATTTAGCTCTTTCTAAAAAATAAAAAGAATGGGAGAAGTTCGGGCAACTTCTTCCTAAACAAGAATCCGCTTCTCTTGTTACCTTGGACCAAAAATCGGGAGAGGCATATCCATCATATTCTTGCCTTCTTCCTGATTCTGATTCGTTTACCCATTCCTTAAAAGAATTTAAATGTTCCATCATCTCGGGGCCGAAGGTTCCTTGTGTGAGGACATTTCCTAATTTTCTTTTACAAACGTAGTTGGAAGCTCCCATTGCAATTTCAGCTTTCACTTCTTGTCCCAAAATTTGGGAAACAAGAGGGATATCTTTCCGGATGAGCTGGTCTTGTAGTGCTTTCGTTTCAGTGGAGATGACTACTATCTCTTCTCCTTCTAAGGCGCTGATTGCCGCCGGGATCAAATAGGCTAATGATTTTCCTACGCCCGTTCCTGCTTCTACAATCAAATGTTCCGAACTGGCAAACGCTTGTTCTACACTATTTGCCATCTGGATCTGACCCGATCTGGATTCGAAATCAGGCCAGAGTTTAGAAAGTTTTTTGAATTGTTCTTCTACTCTACTCAAAGGTACTCACGCTTCCCTGGTTCGGAAAAGTTTGATCACACAATATAAGGATAGAAGGGTTACTAAACCTAAAGAAACCCACATGATAAGTGTTCCATCCAAAGTTAATTCTGGAGAAACCGAACCGAAAGCCTGTTTGATAGAGGGGGTTTCTTTGTATGGGAAGATATTCATAAAGAATGCCAGGATCAGTATAAAACTTCCTAAAAAGATTGGTAGCACTTTGTTCGTGGATTTATCCTTAGATTCTTCTTTGCCCTTCAAGCTGAAATGAACGAGTAGATATATTAATCCAAATACTGCGAGGATTGCCAGAAATACGTAACGAGAGATGAGGGCTTGGAATTTCGCTTCTTCTGCGCCCGTTCCAGCAGGAGCGTTTGCGATCATCCAGTCCACATCCATCTTATTGATATAAGATCCTAAGTTTTGATATAGGAACATTCCGAATACGATGAGTAAGAAGGCAGGTGTGATATATTGGATCACCCACCAGAAAAACTTAGGAAGGTGGGCATGAGCGCCCTTATGACCTTCTTCCAAACCTTTTTTAGCTCCTATTACCCAACCGAAAATTACTATCTGTAAGGTTGCTAATATATAGATAAGAACCGTTCCTACCCAGAAATCCGCTTGGTCTAGCGCATTGAAGTTTTTATTAAAATACAAGATCGGGAAAGAAAGCCCGAATGTAAAAAGGAAAAGTATAAAACTGGAAGTCCTTCTTCTGATATGAAAAGCTTCTTCCAAAAATACGATCACAGGTTGTAACATTGTTACGGAAGAGGTGAGTGCTGCTAAGAATAATACAAAATACCAGATGGCTCCAAAAAAGGAACCTCCAGGCATTAATGCAAACACGGAAGGCAGCGCGATAAATCCCATCCCGAATGTTCCGAAAGAAGTAGCGGATACTCCTAAGAACAAAAATGCAACTGGGATTGTGATCATTCCACCAAACGCAACTTCTACAAATTCATTTAGAGAAGCTGCAGAAACGGAAGATAAGATCACATCATTCTCTTTTTTAAGATAACTGGAAAATACCAAAGCGATCCCAAAACCGGCCGATAAAGTAAAAAAGATCTGGCCAGCTGCAGATATCCAAACCTTAGCCTCTCCCAATGCGGACCAATTCGGGTTCCACATCTGCGCAAGCCCCAACTCTATATTATCTAAAGTTAATACTCTTACAAGGACTATGACTGAACATATGAGCATGGAAGGAACCGCGATCTTAGCGAATACTTCCAGACCTTTTGCAATCCCTCTATACACTAAAATAAAATTCATTAAAAAGCAGGCGAGTGTGGCGTAAAAAATTTTACCTTGGACTGCACTTCCATTCTCTTTTGCTCCCACCAATGTATGGAAATGATTGGAAGAATTTTGGATAAGAGAATTCAGATCCCCATTCCCTGAATTTAAACTGATACCACCAGTTACAAAATCGAAAGCGTAAGCAAGACACCATGCTTCCACAAAAACATAATAGACATATATCAATAAAGGAATGGTAACACCTATCGCTCCAAGTAGTCTAAGAGGAACACCGGAAAGATAAGCTCGGAATAGATTCGGGAAACTATGGCCTTGTTCGCCACCCATTCTTCCCATCACCCATTCGGTGATACATACAGGAATTCCAACCAGGATAAAACTGATGATATAGGGGAGAAGGAAGGCTCCTCCTCCATTCTGTACTGCTTGTCCTGGAAATCGGAGGAAATTTCCGAGTCCGATTGCTCCTGACGCAACGGTTAATATGAGTCCAGTACGGGATTTCCAGCTTTCCTTGGGCGGTTCTTTAGTCATCTAGGGTTGTTCCGACTTTTAGGGATTTCGGACTTAACACCTGTCCGAAAAGGGAATGGACTATAATCCCAGTGGAACATACCTCCTTGTCAAAACGAATTCGAATTTAGGAATGGAAAAAAACGGGACATAATGGGGATAAAATCGTCTCTGACTTTCTGGCAGAAAAATTAGGATAACTTCTGGTCAGACCAGTCTAAGTACTAACTCGGATACAGAATGGATTCGGACAAAGATGAAACTAGATAAGATCACATTAAAATTGAATGAGGCTCTTTCAGGCGCACAAAGCTCTTATGATAAGAACCCGGAAATACAAGAGGAACATATCGTCGCTCAGATCCTAAATCAAGGAGATGGGTTTGCTCCTCCTTTGTTTTCCAAGCTGGGTTTGAATCTACCGGAGTTCCGACGCAAAACGGAAGAAGCGATCACAAGATTTCCTAAGGTAGAAGGTCATTCCGAAAAGGGATTTTC
Organism: Leptospira andrefontaineae; assembly: GCF_004770105.1. Classification (NCBI taxonomy): domain Bacteria; kingdom Pseudomonadati; phylum Spirochaetota; class Leptospiria; order Leptospirales; family Leptospiraceae; genus Leptospira; species Leptospira andrefontaineae. The sequence goes on from NZ_RQEY01000018.1 coordinate 176,444, forward strand.
CCGGGCCGCGATCACTCTTCTGCAATCTTCGGACAAGATCAGGACCGAATTGAAGGATGAATATCTTTCTACGGACCATGTTCTCTTGGCATTCTTGAAGAATGGTACTTCTTCACTTCGCCAAGAATTCAATCGATTAGGACTAGATTATCCTAAATTATTAAAAGCAGTGTTAGAACTCAGAAAAGGACAACCTATCATGGATGATACTCCGGAAAACAAGGCGGATGCCTTAAAGAAATATGCAAAAAACCTAAACGAGCTGGCAAAACTAGGCAAGCTGGATCCGGTTATTGGACGGGATGAGGAGATAAGAAGGACGATCCAAGTTCTATCTCGCAGGACCAAGAATAACCCGGTGCTTATCGGAGAACCTGGTGTCGGTAAAACTGCAATCGTAGAAGGACTCGCAGGTAAGATCATCCAAGGAGAAGTTCCGGAAGGAATTAAGACCAAAACGATCTACGCCTTGGATCTGGGCGCCATGATAGCAGGCGCAAAATATCGGGGAGAATTTGAAGAAAGACTAAAAGCGACACTCGACGAAGTAAAACACAGTGACGGGAATATCATACTATTCATAGACGAGATCCATACACTCGTTGGAGCAGGCGCGCAAGAAGGAGCAATGGATGCTTCTAATATGCTTAAGCCGATGCTTGCTCGGGGAGAACTTCGTTGTATAGGAGCGACAACCTTAAAGGAATACCAAAAGTATATAGAAAAGGACGCAGCCTTAGAAAGAAGGTTCCAACCGGTTTATGTAAAAGAGCCAAGTGTGGAAGAAACAGTTACAATTCTCCGTGGTTTAAAAGATAGATACGAACTACATCATGGAATTAAAATATTGGATTCCGCGATCGTAGCTGCGGCCAGTTTATCGAATCGTTATATTGCGGATCGTTTCCTTCCTGATAAGGCTGTGGACTTGATCGATGAAGCAAGTTCCAAAATGAGGATAGAAATGGATTCTATGCCGGAAGAATTGGACAAGCTAAGTAAAAAGATCCAGTCTTTGAAGATCGAAAAAGAAGCCTTAAAAAGAGAAACGGATCCCGCTTCTAAACAAAGAGTAGAGAATATCGCAAAAGAACTTTCTGAACAGGAAGAACTTTTTAGGAATTTAAAAGCTCGTTGGGATCTGGAAAAATCTAAAATTTCCAAAATTAAGGAAATTAAAGAAGAAACGGATAAATACAAGGTTCTGGAAGCGGAAGCGGAAAGAAGAGGGGAGATCAATAGAGTCGCGGAAATACGTTATGGAAAACTAATAGAACTTTCCAAAGAAATGGAAAAGGCGAACGCGGAACTTAAAAAAATCTCAGGCTCAGGTAGACTTCTAAAAGAAGAAGTAGATGAGGAAGATATTGCGAACATAGTCTCTCGTTGGACCGGAATTCCTGTATCTAAGATGCTCCAAGGAGAGAAGGCGAAACTTCTCAAAATGGAAGATTCACTTAAGATCAAGGTGATAGGTCAGGACCACGCTCTGGAATTATTATCCGAAGCGATTCGTAGATCTAGAGCGGGGATTGCAGATCCGAATCGTCCTATCGGCACATTCTTATTCTTGGGACCTACTGGTGTGGGTAAAACAGAAACAGCAAAAGCATTGTCCGAATTCTTATTCGATGATGTGAATGCGATGCTTCGTATAGATATGAGCGAGTATATGGAAGCTCATTCCGTATCCAGGCTAATAGGTGCGCCTCCAGGTTATATAGGACATGACGAAGGCGGACAATTGACAGAAGCAGTCAGACGTAGGCCTTATTCCGTGCTCCTGTTCGATGAGGTGGAGAAGGCTCATCCTGAAGTGTTCAATATCTTCTTACAGATCTTGGATGAGGGTAGGTTGACTGATTCCAAAGGAAGGAATGTAGACTTTAAGAATACGGTCATCATTCTCACCTCTAATCTAGGCTCGGATGTTTTGGGTTCTACGGAATATTCGGAAGAGGAAAAAGAAAGAATGGTGGAACAAAGATTGAAAAAACATTTCAAACCTGAGTTCTTAAACCGCTTGGACGAAGTGATCCTATTTAAATCCGTAGACGAGGCAATGATCGCTAAGATTGCGGAACTTCAATTACAGATCATGGCTAAGAAGGCGACTGAGAATGGGCTTACAGTTAGTTTTACTCCTGCTTTAAGAAAACATATAGTGCAGGCAGGTTTTGATCCTGAATACGGAGCAAGACCTTTGAAACGACTCGTCCAAAGAGAAATTGGAAACGCTCTCAGTAATTTTATACTGAAGGGTGAATTCAAAGAGGGGCAGAGTATCGTCCTGGATTATTCAGGCGGATCCGTGATTGTGAAGTAGCATCCAATAAAAAACCCCGGGTTAAAAACCTGGGGTTTCACTAAGTACAGCACATAGTAAGGGAAAAGAATGTGCAGTATTGCTTACGGGAGTTTGACCTCCCGTGTTCGATTTAGAATTCTACTTTATGTAGAAATAATTCCTCTTTTTTCATTTTTAAAACTTTAGAAGCCATGCTCTTGAAATCTTCAGGCGGCTCTAATAGTCCTAACTCCACTTTCGAAAGGAAAGGAGTTGAGACCTTTAATTTTTTAGCCATATCGTATTGTTTAATTCCCAATTCTCTGCGTTTTGCCCAAAGTTTATTGGTAAGTCCTTGGCTGAATTCGGGATAAACCTCTTCTACCGGACTTTCGTTGAACAGCTTATCTAATGTCGTTTTCAAATATTTAGCGCAAGCCTGTCTGAATTTTTCAGTAGGAGCTTGGCTTCCGGTTTCAATTTTGGAAAGGTAGCTAGGGGATACACCCAGAGCCCTTGCCATATCATATTGCTTGATTCCCCGTTTTTTGCGGAGCATATAGATGTGGTTGTTCATTCTTTTCCCCTTTTTAACCGTTTTAAAACGACCTTACTTTGCCTCAAGAATAAATTTCCATCATGCCCAACAGGCACTTAAGTATAGAAATTTTTTCCAAAGTGGGCTTATACTAAGAGAGATAAGAATAAGAATCAAGCATTTGAAATCTTAATCTATAAAAAAAGGCGTTAGACTTTCTAGTGAATTATAGAACGCGGTCAGTAGTCCGAAGTATCAAGGCCTATAACCTTTTCGGACTACTGAACAGGGATATCTAAGTTATCTATAACTTAGAATAAACGATTAGATTTTACCTTCTTTCAATCTGCTGGAGTCCAGAATGAATTGGTAATCCGTTTTAAGCTTTTGGGTAAGCTCTCTTACGAAGTTTTGCTTTTTAGCTCGGATCAAATCTTCTTTGATTTTCTCTCTAACTTCTCCATAAGCCATAGGGATCCTATCCTGAGGATTGTTCGGATTTGATTTGGCATAAGAGAACATTTTGGCAGCTTCATATTGCTCTCTCATTTCCGCTTCGGAAACGGTTACATCGCTTGGAAGTTCCCTTTTGAATACTAAAGGTTGCACAATGTATAGTTTCATTACATTGAACATATCTTGGAAATCCTTGGATTCTAAAGCGTCTTTCAATTCAGTAGAATGATCCGCTATTTTATACCAAATATATTGTTGTCTGAAAAATTGGAGCACATTCGCCTTATCATCTAGTTTAGAAGCATCTAGGCCACTTTGTTTTGCCAATTGTTCCAGCTCATTCAAAACATCTTTGAACTTAACGGTTTCACCTGTTTTGGTATTGGTTAATAAAACCGACTCATGATTGAAAGTATTCAGATTGTCCTGAGTGATATTCGCCTTTTCGAAACCTGCATTTTTCACTAATTGTTCTTCTTGCTCGCTAACTGCGCTGAACAAGAATCTTTTTTTCATGAAGTCTTCGTAACGAGGAGCGATATCATCTACTTTCAGATCTAGATAATTACGTTTTACTTCTGCTTTGATCTGGTCGGAAATTCCTGGAGTCTCGATATATTTTTTAGCGAGAACTTTCAATTTTCCGAATTCTTTGGAGAAAAATTTTCCTACTCTGGAAGCGTAAATTGTCTCTACTCTTTCTACTCTTAAGATCAGGAATTTTTTCTTCCTAGGAGCTTTTGGATCTGCACCTGGAGGAAGTTGGTCATCGATCTCTTTTAGGACCCATTTCCCTTCATTCTCGGCAGCTTCTTGGTAAAGGACTAGATTAGGATCATTTCCACAATTCAAACATTGAGGCTCTAATAATCCGCCCACTGCTTTATATGCAGGTTGATCGGTATGATCTACAACGTATTGGATGATTTCTTTTTTAGAGGAAAGTTTTTGGATCCCTTCGAAAATACTTTGCGCTCTTTGTCTAGTAACTTCTTCGTCTTTAGGATCAAAAGAGAAAACTGCGATCACTCGAACAAAAGCAAATTTTAATTTACCAACTTGCTCCAACTTCTCCGCTAAATTTCTTTGCAGGAAAGAAGCAGCCATTTGTGGTTTGGAGTATTTTAGGAAAACTGCTAATTCATCTTCGGATACGAGTTTCTTTTCCGTATTGTACAAAGAGATCAATTTGAAAAGACCTAAAGTTTCCAGAAGTTGGGTTTGTTCTTCTTTGGTCGGATGATTCGGCTCCGGTTTGCGTCCGCCTGTATTTAGTTGGTAGAAGTTCCTGAGTTCTTTTCTGGTAACTGTTCCTCCTTTGAAAGAGGCTAATACATCCGAGTCCGAATTACACTGAAAGAGTAATGCAGCCAGGAAGGAGAGTACGATTATTTTTTTGTTCATGTTGTTTTATATAACCTGTTCTTTTCGGATCTCGAAAAGACTAGTATTTATGAATGGTCTTTCGGGCAGGTTGCTGCTTCTTACCTTGGATTTCAACGGATATTTCGCGAGTTAGGCGTTTTTCGTTGTCTTGGTAAAGTCCTTCGGCTGCCCTAGCGCCTGAAGGATTGCCGGAAGAATTCCAATCGGATGGAGTTTCCTTTGTCTTCATAGAAAGCATCTCTTGTTTTTGAGAAGATAGCTTATCCATCTCCGCTCCAATAGATACTTTTAAAGATTCCGAATAATCCCGGTCTGCTGCAATTCTATCCTTGATCTTGCCTAGTTCGGTCAGGTCCCGATCTATTTCTTCTGTTTTGCGTAATAGATGTGCCACTTTAATTTTCATGGAATAAGACCTGGAACTTTAAACTTCAGTTCCTGAGTCTAGGCCCCAGGCTGCTTCTTGCAAGTAGGAAAAAAAGAGCCCGCAGGTGAGGATCATCAACTCTTCTCCCGGTTTGGATAGGCATATAAGAAAGAAGAAGGTGGAAAATAAGAGACTGCTAAGAAGATCCTTCTTTCCCTTCCAAAGAACCCAAAACATTCCTAAAAATAACAGTACTGATTTAAATAGGGAAGGTTCTAAACCGGGATGAGCCGGCTCATATAAGAGCCAAACTCCCGAAAGTAAAACACAAAGTCCTAAAATAATAATACGAACCTGTTTCGGAATGGATAAAATTAGAAATAAGGAAAGTGCAGGGATGAGAAATGGAGAAAGTTCCCTTCTGGAAAAAGAAAGGATACAAGAACCAGCCAATATTAGAACACCTAAAGTTTCCCTGAACGCCGGAGAACGACTTCCTAAGAAAGAAAATCCCCCCGAGGAGATCATACCCGCGAGACTCAAGCAGACTAAATCTAAAATGGATTCCGCAGCTGTTCCATCCCAAAAGGAAACCGCACATATCGAAGCTGGAAATATTAAAAAATTGAGATTGGGTCTAAGCGTTTTAGAAGAATGGAATTGGGAAAATGCGATCGTAAGACAAAGTACCAAGGAACCGGAGAATGGAAATCCATAGGTTTTGAAAAAGAGATAAGCTGAGGTGAAGAATAGAAAAACCATTGTATCTATTATGAAATTCCGGTATCTTGACGAATCGAACAGTTATGATCCTGAACGAGATTATCATCTCAACGGAAAAGATAGACAGCGTTCAAGTTCTGAAATTGCAGGGTTCTATCAACTCCTTTACGGAGAAAAAATTCAAGGATGTGCTTTCCTTGGCGGTTCGCCAGGGACCGGTCATCATGGATATGGAAGACGTACATTTGGTATCCTCCACTGGGGTCCAGGCCTTAAAAGAAGTGAGCCAATCCAGTTTTTCCAGTAAGAACAAACTCGTCCTTGTAAATATCTCAAAAGCAGTGATCAATGTTTTTAAAATGGCAGGCTTAAGCGGATTTTTCCTAATCGCAAATGACGAAGAGGCCGCTTTAAAGATGGCTTCTAAACGTTGATTCTCGGATCAAAGATGGACTCTCGGAAATAGAAAATGAAATCTGAAAAAACTTCTTCCTTTAATTATTTTAGAAAGGCTTGGCATTTACTTGGGCTGATCATCCCAGCATTCTATTATTTCGATGTATTCCATGGACAATTTTTGCTCGTGTATGCAACTCGTGCCATTCTTACAATTTTACTCGTTCTATGTCTTGGACTTTTGGTCTTATTAGAATGGACAAGATTCCATATTCCGATTGTCCAAACTGTATTCGTGAAGTTAGCCGGTCCTTTATTAAAAGAAGAAGAGAAGTCGAGGATCAATGGAACTTTTCCTTATTTTCTCTCAATCACCTTAGTTGTATTTTTCTTCCCTCCTGATGTCGCAATTCTTTCTCTATTATTCTTAGTGATCGGGGATCCAATGGCTGCTTGGGTGGGAACTCATTTTGGAAAGAATAGATTTTCGAATGGAAAATCCAAAGAAGGGATCTTAGCATTTATCCTTTCTTCTACGATCGTAGGACTTTGGTTTATTTATGTGGTTCAGTCGGGTTCGAGGGAATTCGGGATCTACCAATTTTCTTCCGGTGAGTTTTTGCAGAATGTAATTTTAGTTCTACCGGCTGTGATTGCTGCCGCAGTAACCGAATTATACAGTGGAACTTATTGGAATGGGATAGTGGATGATAATCTTTTGATCCCGGTTGTTTCTGCGGTTGTCTTGGGAGTATTTGCTTATTATACTCTGGATCTGAGTATAGGACAGATCTTCCTGAACCCGGCACAGATTTTCGAAACGTATTAGGAAAAAGGATTTTGCTTTTATGATCATCTATTATCACAAAAGCAATAGGTCTTGACATTTTTGAAAATTAAGATTTGAATTAAAGTCGATCTTATTATGATTACTGCTCCGAAAGTCCAAGAAATTATTTTCGCTCATAGAGAAGAGTTACGTTCTTTGGGAGTAGAAAAACTTTTTCTTTTCGGCTCTGTTGCAAAAAAAAAGAACCAAGAAACTAGCGATGTGGATTTATTAGTTAAGTTTCATTTCGGTAAGAAGAATTTCGATAATTTTATGGATCTGTCCTTTCATCTGGAAAAGATCTTAGAAGAAGATGTGGATCTTATGACCGATGATTCTCTTTCTGAAAAGTTCAGAAACTCGATCATGTCCGAGGCTCTGGAAATTGAAATTTGATATAGAGTATCTAAATCATATCAAAGATGAAATAGATTTTTTGAACTTAAAATCCAATACCTTGGATCGAAACGAATTTTTAACCGATGAAACCATCAAAAGGGCATTTATTCGTAGTATTGAAATTATCGGAGAGGCGGCGACTAAGATTTCAGATCCTTTCAAAAGCAAGTATCCGGAAATTGAGTGGAAAAAGTTATCCGCAACCAGAAATCGATTAATACACGGATATTTTGTAGTGGATTACGATATCGTATGGGATTTAATTATAAATAAAATTCCTGCCTTAGAAAAACAGATAACATTTATACTCGAAAAAGAACGGACTTTATTCGATTAAAGTTGGAAATTCTTTTATCTGCTAAGGAGTCTTTTCCGCAGGAAGGACATGATACACAAAGTCGATTTTCGTTTTGGTACTACCCTTAATCCCTTTTGCTGACCAGGTAAATTCTAAATCCGTAGGAAAAATAGAAGTTTCGTAAGGATATTGGCCTAAACGATTTTCTTTTTTCTGTTTTTCTTTCACCATCGAACCTAGATAATTAAAAGAACCGATCCAATCTTCTCCGATCTCGAAACCTTCCATTTTACCTTTTACACCGGCAAATTCGTACATTGCAAAGTAGGTCTCTTGGATCTGTTTTCTTTCTTCCGGACTCATTCTGCGATTCATTCGAAGTATGAATCCTGGAGTTTCACGAGCATGGAAATAAAGAAAATTACCTAATTCTTCCCAGGTATTCGGCTTTTTGGCATTCGGAATATCCACTGAATATTTTTTATTCAAGGGAGAAGGTTCTCTGCACACTCCATCTCTCGTGAAATAGTCGCAAAGTTCCACATTGCTAACGGAGAGAACTGTAGGTTCGCAGGCTGCGAATACAAGCAAAGATAATGATATGAGTTTAACGTTTTTCCAAAGAGCTAACATAAGATTCTCGTAAATTAGTAAAAAAGTATAAAACTTCAGGATGTTTAAAAAATGCCCAGGCTGCGCTTTCCGGGATCCATTTTTGGCCTTGGTAGGTATAAATAATTTCAGCAAAGACTCCATGGAACATATAGATCCTATGCAAATCTTCTTCTAAAGAAGCTAGAACCAAATTATAAGGAGTTAGATAACCCGGTAATATTCTGATAGATTCATCCGATTTGCGCAAAGATGTCTGGAATTTAGTACATTCTTTTTGGAGACTCGGAAGTTCTTCTCTGGAAATCCTTCTCTTCAGAGAAAGGATACGAGTAAATCTTCCTATAGGAGAATCTAAAAAATTCTCAAATTGATGGGTCCATTTAGGAAGAGCTTTGGATTCGTAGAGTGCTTGCGAAAATGTATCTTCCGCTTTTTCTTTCAAACGATAATAGGCCTCTTCATTTTCATAGGAAACCACTATAAAGAAAGAAGCTGGGAGAGGTTTTTTGGGTTTGGAAGAAGTTTGTTTGGAATTCACTTGTTTGGCGGGTTTCAGGCAGCAGATTATAATTTGGAATCGAAATAATCCAGCAGAATTTTAGTAAGCCAGCGACCGTCCGGAAGGTCTGGTTTGGAATCGGTCACAAATCCAACATGGCCTCCTTGTTTGGTCAGAATGGTTTTTAAGTTCGGAAGTTTGGACCATTGGATCGAATTCCACTCGAATAAAGGAACAACTGGATCATCTTCCGCATGGATCAGTATTCCAGGAAGTGTTATGGATTGGATATAATTGATACAGGAATTCTTTTTATAATATTCCATTGCACTAGGATATCCGAAAGAAGGAGCGGTGATCATATCGTCGAAATCGAAAAAAGTTCTTATTTTCTTGGAATTTTCCAACTGCAAAGGAGTTAGATCCAAGATACCTTCTTTGATCTTCTTCTTAAAACTACTGATAAAATGATTCCTATAAAATCTTCCGGAAAGTGAATCTATAAAGTCACAGTTTTTTGCAAGATCCAGAGGAGGGGAGACTGCGGAGAATGCGATTGACTTATGATTTCTGGATTCTCCGAAAAATTTTAGGACCAGATTTGCGGAGAGAGAAAATCCGGACACATAGATCTTCTTGCTCAGATATTCATACATATAATCCAGAACATCTTGTAAGTCTTCCGACTGACCTGCGTAATATGACTTACTTGCAAATCCTCTTCCTCTTCCGCAGTTTCGCAGATTCATACGGATGACCCCGTATCCTCTTTCTAAGGCGGAAGTTGCTAGAGACACTAAATAAGAACTTTCTGAATCACCTTCCATTCCATGGATCATGAGTATATACGTTCCGTTGGAAGGAATTGCACTCTTACGATAAGAAGAAACGGGAGGGTTATGTTCTAACCAAAGTTTATCTCCGGATTCTCCGCTTACAGTAAGAAGAATATCTTCGCAATAGTAAGAAGTTCTAAGCGGATTTTCAGGAGGAAAAAGTGTGCTGTAAATAGTTTGAGCGTGTTTGCCCGAGACGAATCTTTTAGGTCGAAAATGAGAGGCTTCCATAGATCAACGGATTTCGTTTTCTTTAAAAAACTCTTTCCACTCTTCTTCTTGTTCTTTTTTTAAAAGTGATTTTTTATCTAAGAACTTTCTGAACTTTTTCAGGAAAACTTTTCCTTTTTCTCTGATCTTTGAATCGTCTGGAAACATATCTTCCAGATAGAAATTCAAAAACTCATCCAGCTCGAAACCACCCAGATCGGTTATTAGTATTTTTTCGGACGAATCTTCCGGGCCTTCGAATAATAACTCGGAGAATTCCAGAAATAAGGAAGGCATTTCTTTTTCTGAAGAAGAAGCTCCTTCCGGAATAGTTTCCAGAAAGGAGCGAACGGTTTCTTCTAAGGAAGAGGGACCAGACAAGTTTATAAAACCTTAATTTTGTTTAGGGAATTCGATTTTGGTTGCGAGAGTATCTACGATCCCGTATTTGATCGCTTCTTCTGCATCCATATAATAGTCTCTGTCTGTATCTTCTTCCAACTTTTCAACAGGATGACCGCAAGCTTCTGCAAGTATTTGATTCAATCTTGCTCTAGTCTTTAGGATCTCTTCTGCATGGATCTGTAGATCTGTTGCAGGAGCGACAATCTGTCCTCCGATACTTGGTTGGTGGATCATTACTTTTCCGTTTGGCCAAATGGATCTTTTTCCTTTGACTCCAGCGGCGAGTAGGACAGAACCCATGGAAGCTGCAAGTCCCATACATACGGTATGAACAGGAGAAGTGATCATCTTCATTGTGTCATAAATGGTAAGTCCTGAAGTAACAACTCCGCCTGGACTATTTATATAGAATGTAATTTCTTTTCCAGGATCTGACATTTCCAGGTATAAAAGTTTTCCTACGATGTCTTTTGCGGATTCATCCGTAACCGCACCCCATAAAAAGATTTTTCTATGGTCGATGAACTTTTTGGAAATTTTGCTACCGGCTAATTCTTCGAAAACTTCGCTGATTTTTTCTGTCTCGGACATTCTGGCTCCCTTACGTAGCGGTTCGTTCTTCCAGTTTCTTCCTCCGTAATTTCCTGAAAACTCCAATAAATACGAAAGCTACAAAGGAAACGTAAAAAAAGCGAAGCAACTGGATCGGAGGGACCGGCATATCACGATCCGCTCTTAAAGCAATTAGACGGGAGGCGAGGACCGGACGATTCTCCGCTTTTGGTTCCGGCTCCCTAAATTTGATAATTTGTGCGTTTTCTGATAGAAGATAATACTTTCTGGCTTCTTTCTCCAATGCGACCTTATCATCACGTAGAAGTTTTTGCCTTTCTTCTAATTGTCTATTCTCATACTCCAGTCTTTCCACATCCAAACGAAGGCTGGAAAGACTGGTTTCTAGGGTAGACCTTACGACCAAACCTGACTCTCCCAATACCGTGAAGTAAAACATTCCGGAAAGGAAGAGCAGAAGTATAAATAGTTTGTTCGCCAGATTCATGCCCATAAGAAGTTTAAAGATTATAGAATGTATTTCTCCCTTTGTAAACCGCAGAAGAACCTAATTCTTCTTCGATTCTCAAAAGTTCGTTATATTTAGCGATCCTATCGGTCCTGGAAAGGGAACCAGTTTTGATCTGGCCCGCGTTCGTACCTACCGCGATATGCGAAATAGTTACGTCCTCAGTTTCTCCGGATCTATGGCTGATCACATTCGTATATTTGGCTTTTTTAGCCATATCGATGGACGCCAATGTTTCGGATAAACTTCCGATTTGGTTCACCTTGATCAGGATGGAATTACCCACCTTTTGGGAAATTCCTTGAGAAAGTTTTTCTATATTGGTAACGAATAGATCATCACCTACGAGTTGGATTTTCTTACCCAATTTCTCGCTTAGAAGTTTCCAACCTTCCCAGTCGTTTTCATCCAGACCGTCTTCAATAGTAATGATCGGATACTTTGAGACTAGATTTGAATAGTATTCTACCAATTCTGCACTGGAGAACTCTTTATTTCCTTCTCCACCCAGAACGTATTTCTTCTTGGTTTTGTCGAAAAACTCGGAAGAAGCAGCATCCAAACCCAATAATACGTCCTTTTCCGGCTTATAACCCGCTTTTTCGATGGCTTGTAGGATCACTTCTAATCCTTCCAAGTTGCTTGCGAGGTCAGGTGCGAATCCGCCCTCGTCGCCCACTGCAGTATTCAGTTTTTTGGATTTAAGAACTGATTTCAAACTATGGAAAACTTCTGCCCCAACTCGTAATGCCTCACGGAAGCTATTTACTCCGACTGGAAGGATCATAAACTCTTGGAAGTCTACGTTATTATCTGCGTGGGCTCCACCATTGATGATGTTCATCATTGGAACTGGAAGTTCTTTTGCGAAGTTTCCGCCTATGTATCTGTAGAGCGGAAGTCTTGTATGAGAAGCTGCTGCCTTTGCAACCGCTAGGGAAGTTCCGAGAATTGCGTTTGCGCCTAATTTGGATTTGTTTTTGGTTCCGTCCTTATCCAACATTAGGGAATCAATTCTGTTTTGGTCTAAAGCATCTTCTCCGATCAAAACGTCTTTGATCTTTACGTTTACGTTCTCTACTGCTTTTAGGACACCTTTGCCTAAATAACGGGATTTATCCCCGTCTCTTAATTCAACTGCTTCGTATTCTCCTGTGGAGGCTCCGGAAGGGACTGCAGCTCTACCGAAGGAGCCGTCTTCCAGCTTTACATCTACTTCTACCGTAGGATTTCCTCTGGAATCCATGATTTCGCGGGCGCGGATCGCCGAAATTTTGGAGGATTGGGCCATGTGATTCTTATAATACCTATCTCTTATAGATTTTTCCTGAAATCCTTTTGTTACGGGGAAATAAATCAAGCGGGAAAAGGAGGAAAAAAGATTGCCTGGACCGGCTATAAAGATAGAAATCCATCGATGAAAACGACAGAAAAGCATTCTATATTCTTTCATATCTCCTTCACAATACTATGTATCATAGTTTTGTTACTTCCAGTCCCAGCTACAACAGGTTGGAGAATGTTTTTTCTGGTCCTAGTCTATAATATCTCTCTGCCGATTGTGGCTCAGGTTTGGGAACATGATCGTTGGATGGATATTTTCCTTTTTGTTTTGCCTGTAAGTATTTTGCAAGTGGTCCCGGATTGGTTTTTATCCAAGGTGCTTGGGGTTTTAGTTTTTCCTCCGGATGGATTTTACAAGATAGGAACAGTGTCGGCATATATGGCAGGACTTTGGACCATTCCACTTTTTATCATTGTATATGTTTCTACTAGATTCGAGAAAAGATATCCGGAAGCAAATCCAATCAGCAAATATGTGTTAGCCGGAATAAGTTCATTTGTTATCTTCTTCCTGTCCGAAGAGTTCATGAGGCTAATCCCAGTTTGGTATGCTCAGAATGTTTCTATGATAGGGCATACCGCAATCTATGTTCTGTTTCCTGAATTTGTTTTGGGAATATTTGCTACATTTGCATATTTTCATACGGAGCATAAACCGTTTAGAACGAAATTACTTTGGGCAATTCCAACAATGTCCGTATATTTGGGAGCGCTCTCCTTCAGTTATTTATTTGTAGAAGGTGTCTGGAAAGTATAAGAAAGAATGAAGGTCCTGACCAAAATTTCAGAAATTAGAGACCTAATCTCGGATCGAAATCCGGAGATTCTCCGTCTTCCTCCTGAGTTTGTGAAGAAGGTGGATATAGATCCGGACTATTCTTATACGATCCAAAAAGAATTCAGTGTAGAAGGTAAGGCCACCTTCGAAAATAAGGATGCAATAGTCAAAGTCATTCCTGTTCAGAATGGAATGTCCGGCTTTAGCTGGAATGGGACCAGGTATGATCTGGATAGCCAGAAATGTATTAAAGGAAATCATAATATACAATTAGGCGAAGTGAAGGTAATTGAACATCCTCTTGCATGGATGTTGGCCTTTGGGGTATATGCCGATTTCACTTTGAGCGAATCCAGTTTTCCTACATTCGATTATTGTGATCAGGTCTATATGGATCAATCGAAGGGAAATTGGAAAAAGTTAGAGAAAAGAAAAAAGATCTCCGTATCTTCTCCTTTTGCATTGGTTTGGGACAAGGGTTATTGTATATTAGAGCCTGAGACCCAGGAAACAAAAGGACTTTTAATAGACCACCAAGTAGAATATCCCGGAACAACAGTCGGAAAATCCAGGATACTGACTGAGCTGACTCCTGAAAATTTTTCCTACTTCGGAGACGCAAGAACAACTGCGTTCCGTAATAAAAAGGATGCAGAAAGTTTTTACCAAATCGGACTTGCCGGAGGATTGAAAGATTATCCTTTCACATTGGAGAACGTATTACTTTTAGATGAAGAAAAAATTTATAATATTCGGAACAAATTTAAGGATCCAAGATCGGATTATAATTACGAATTTATCTGTCATGAATTGATAGATATCATTTCTTGGTTACGTTTCGTGGAAGAAAAATACGAAGGAAAATTTTTCGGAAAGATGACAACCTTTCTGTTCGATCATCACAAACAGATAGATATCGCCCAATTTTCCTGCAATCCGGAAGAATTAGAAAAACATGGGATTAGGATCGGAAATTAATTTCAGGCAAATGATTTCCAAAAACTTAAAACTACTTGTAATAGAAACGGTTTCGTTTTAAAAAATCAAAACAGAGTCCAAATTTTCTCAGAAGAGGTTTCCAATGCGGATCGGAATATTACCGCTTTTATTTATTCTAACGATCGCAGTAAACTGCGTGGCGTTAAACACTACCGGATTAACGAATCGTTATAAAGGTAGTGAGGCGAAGGATAAAATTGCGGATGCGGCAACTGTTGCTGCTCAATTATACGCGATTTCTACAGGTGATTTTACAGGAACCACTTATGTGAATAATATCGTTCTTCCCCCTATTTTGGCAGGAATTAAGCCTGGTGAATACTATGCGAAGGAGGATGTGAATGCGTGCGTAGACGAGATCAAATTATTCGGAGCTTTGGGGCTTCGACCTTCTATCGGAATTCTGTTTGGTCAATGCTCAAACCTGCAGCCTGACAATAATGTTTACGGAAACGTAGATTAGTTCCTTTTCAATATCTTCTCCTCGGTCCTTAACGGGGCCGGGGACAAATTTCCCCCAGTAAAAGGCTTTTCAGGGGGTCCGTCTCGCTGGACTTTGTTTTTAGCAATGTCCGACCGCCAACAATTCATCCGCAATTTTTCGATTATCGCCCATATTGACCATGGTAAGTCCACTTTAGCGGACAGACTTTTGGAAATAGGCCGGATCACTGATGATCGGACAAAAAAAGACCAGATCCTGGACTCCATGGATATTGAAAGGGAGAGAGGGATCACGATCAAGGCGAACAACGCCACCTTCAATTATACCGCTGCTGACGGTAATACTTATACGATGAACCTCATCGATACTCCGGGTCACGTGGATTTTACCTACGAAGTATCTAGATCCTTAAAAGCATGCGAAGGTGTTCTTCTCATAGTAGATGCGAGCCAAGGCGTAGAGGCACAAACTCTTGCGAACCTTTATCTTGCAATGGAACAAGATTTAGCAATTATCCCAGTCATGAATAAAGTGGATCTTCCGGCAGCCGATGTAGAGAAGACAAAACTTCAAATTGAAGACAGTTTAGGTTTAGATGCGGAGAATGCCGTGGCGATTTCTGCAAAAACAGGACTGAATGTCCAAGCGGTCTTAGAAGAAATCACAAGACAAATCCCTCCACCTAAAGGAAATCCAAAAGGTCCTCTTAAAGCGCTGATCTATGATTCCTATTTCGATCCATATATGGGTGTTGTGATTAAGATCAGGGTATTCGACGGGACAGTTAAGAAAGGGGATCGCATCCTTTTGATGAGTAGCCAAAAGGATTTTACAGTTAACGAAGTTGGTATCAAAGGAATTGGTTTAACACCTACAGATTCTCTCACCGCTGGAGAGGTAGGATATATCATCGCAGGTATCAAAAAAGTTTCTGATGCAAGGACTGGAGATACGGTTACATTATTCTCTAATCCAAGTACAGAAGCAGTTCCCGGTTATAAAGACGCTAAACCTATGGTGTTCGCCGGATTATTCCCTATTATGGGAGAACAATTCGAAGAATTAGTAGATGCGATCGAAAAGATGAAACTGAACGATGCGGCTCTTGTTTATGAAAAAGAAAGTTCTGCAGCATTAGGATTCGGATTCAGGGTAGGGTATTTAGGCCTTCTTCATATGGAGATCGTACAAGAAAGATTAGAAAGAGAATTCAATCTTGACCTGATCACTACTGCACCTTCCGTAAAATATACGATCCGAATGAAAAACGGAGAAGTATTCGATATAGATAACCCTTCTAAATTCCCTGATCCTGTTTTTATAGAAGCTACAGAAGAACCTTATGTAAAAGCATCCATTATCACACCGAATGAGTATGTAGGGAACATCATGTCCTTAGCGATTGATAAAAGAGGAGTCCAGTTGGACACCGTTTATCTTTCTCAGGATAAAGTGCAGTTGACTTATGAGATCCCGCTCGCCGAGTTAATTTTCGAATTTTATGATAAACTAAAATCTTTAACCAGAGGTTATGCTTCCTTAGATTATGAGCCTTGCGGTTATAAGGCGTCTAGACTTGTTAAAATGGATATTCTCGTAAACGGAGAATCTGTGGATGCACTTTCTATGATCGTTCATACTTCTAAGGCGGAATCCCGTGGTAGAGAGATCATTGAAAAATTAAAAGAGATCATTCCTCGTCACCAATTTATGATCCCGATCCAAGCTGCAGTTGGAGGAAAAATCCTCGCAAGAGAAAGTATCTCTGCTCTTCGTAAGAACGTTACTGCTAAATGTTACGGTGGAGATATCACTCGTAAGAAAAAACTTTTAGAGAAACAGAAAGAGGGGAAGAAGAGGATGAAACAGATCGGAAACGTGGAAATCCCTCAAGAAGCCTTCCTAGCAGTCTTAAAAACCGGGGACTAATCTTTGAAAGACTCCGTTTTGCGTCCCCGCAGAACTGGAGTAGAATCCGTTCTCAAAGTACATTCTTCTGAATTATTTATCAAAAGAGAAGATCGTATCTTCTTTTCCCAAGGGACTAAGATCCGAAAATTACTCGGAATTTATAATAGTTTGGAATCGAAATTCCGGGCAGGAGAAATCCAAAAGGTTATTTTACAAGGGAATCTGCATTCTAATGCGATCCTGGCCGGGAGTTTGTTCTTTCGATCTGTCGAAGTGCCTACAAAAATCCTGGGATATTCCAGGGATCCAAAGCTAATTACTCCTGCTTCTATCATTTCGAAACGGTTTTCAGAACAGGAATTGTACCCTACGAGGAAGGAATGGGGGAAAGCCGTCGAAGATACTACAAAATCCCTCCCTTCCAACCAGATCCTAATCCCAGAATATTTATTCACATCATCCACATTGCAGGGTCTCGATTCTCTCTGGGAAGAAATTGATCCGACACAGTACGATCAGGTCGTTTTAGATGTCGGTTCAGGACTTACCTGGATTTCCGCAATCTTGTGGGGAAAACTTCCAGTAACCGGGATTTGTCTCGGTATACAAAAGGAGAAGTTTGCTAACTGGATGGAATCTAATCTGTCGTCACTTCTACTTCAAAATATAGATTTACCCTACGAAAACTTAATCGATCCGAAAGAAAAATTAGAAGGAGATTTTTCCTTCGGCAATAAAGGAAACTTCTGGTTAGAAAAATCAAAGGAATATCAAAAAAGATTTGGGATCTACTTTGAACCTATCTATGCTGCAAAGTCTATTAGCATTATTGAATCTATGATGGAAAGACGTGAGCTTGAAGGTAGGATTTTATATATTTACCAAGGTGGAATTCTACAAGGAGGAATTTCTTCTATTCTTTGACGAACTCCCCAAAAACAAAAAAGGCCCTCTTTCGAAGGCCTTTTTCTCAATTGGTCTTAACCAGGATCTTAAGAAAGAATAAACTCTTTGTTTAGAACCCTGATGAAATCCCGTTTGATATCTTTTGGACAAGCAGCTTCGCACTCATACTGATTTGTACAATTTCCGAAACCTTCTTTGTCCATCGCGTTTACCATGTTTTTCACACGTTCTTTTTTCTCTACCTGTCCTTGAGGAAGTAGTGCAAGGTGGGAAATTTTCGCAGAAACGAATAACATAGCTGAAGCGTTTTTACAAGAAGCTACACAAGCTCCACAACCTATACAGGTCGCAGCGTCCATTGCAACGTCCGCATCCTTTTTAGGGATTGGTAATGCGTTTGCGTCAGGAGCTCCTCCCGTATTGATACTAACGAATCCTCCGGCTTGGATGATCCTGTCAAAACCGCTACGGTCTACGACCAGGTCTTTTAAAACCGGGAAAGCTTTTGCTCTCCATGGTTCTAAAAAGATAGTGTCCCCATCTTTGAAACTTCTCATATGAAGTTGGCAGGTCGTCACACCAGGGAGAGGCCCATGAGCCTCTCCGTTGATCATAATATTACAAGAACCGCAAATACCTTCTCTACAATCATGCTCGAACGCAATCGGATCATCTCCTTTTACGATCAGGTCCTCGTTAACTACGTCCAACATTTCTAAGAAAGACATATCGGGAGAGATCCCTTTTGCATCGTAATTTACGATCTTGCCTTTCTCTTTTGCGTTTTTCTGTCTCCAGACTTTTAGTTTGAGGTCCATTATTTGTAGCTCCTCGTAGCGAGTTTAATATTCTCGAATTCCAGTTTTTCTCTGTGCTCTGTAGGTTTTGCGCCCACACCTTTCCATTCCCAAGCAGTAGCATGACAGAATTTTTCATCGTCACGTTTTGCTTCTCCGTCATCCATTTGGTGTTCGGAACGGAAATGTCCTCCACAAGATTCTTCTCTTGTAAGAGCATCTAAGCAAAGAAGTTCTCCGAACTCTAAGAAGTCCGCAACTCTTCCTGCTTTTTCTAAGGATTGATTTAGATCAGAACCGGAACCAGGAACGTTTACATTTTTCCAGAATTCTTCTCTGATCTCAGGAATTTTCACGAGAGCTTCTTTTAAGCTCTTATCGGTCCTTGCCATTCCGCAATTATTCCACATGATCTTTCCGAGTTCTTTATGGAAAGAATCAACAGTTCTCTTTCCTTTGATGGAAAGGAATTTATTGAGTTGTGAATTTGCATCTATCTCTGCTTTTTTAAATTCGGCATGATCCGTAGAAGGAGTTTTTCCGAATCCAACTTCTGCCAGATAATTTCCGATGGTGTAAGGAAGAACGAAATATCCATCCGCAAGTCCTTGCATAAGTGCGGAAGCTCCGAGTCTGTTTGCTCCGTGGTCAGAGAAGTTTGCTTCACCAATCACGAATAAACCTGGAAGGTTGCTCATCAGATTATAATCCACCCAGAGTCCGCCCATTGTATAGTGAACAGCTGGATAAATTCTCATTGGAACTTTATAAGGATTTTCTCCGGTGATCTGTTCATACATCTGGAAGAGGTTACCGTATCTTTCAGCAATTGTATGTTCTCCCAGACGATTGATCGCAGAGGAGAAGTCCAGATAAACACCTTGGCCTCCCGGTCCTACGCCGAATCCCGCATCACAAACTTCTTTTGCGGAACGGGATGCAATATCACGAGGACAGAGGTTTCCGTAACTTGGATACTTTCTTTCTAAATAATAATCTCTTTCGCTCTCAGGGATATCCGCAGGGTTACGAGTATCTCCCTGTTTTTTAGGAACCCAGATTCGTCCGTCATTTCGGAGAGACTCGGACATCAAAGTCAATTTGGATTGATGGTCTCCTGAAACTGGGATACAAGTAGGGTGGATCTGAGTGTAACAAGGGTTCGCGAAGAAGGCACCTTTTTTATAAGCTCTAAATGTAGCTGTAACATTGGAACCTTTTGCGTTTGTGGAAAGATAGAATACGTTACCGTATCCACCGGAAGCAAGAACCACTGCATCTGCAGAATGAACTGTTACTTGGCCGGTTACTAAGTCACGGATCACCACACCTTTTGCATGACCATCGATCACAACCACATCCAACATCTCAGTTCTTGGATACATCTTCACATTTCCTAAACCGATCTGCCTGGAAAGTGCAGAGTAGGCTCCTAATAGAAGCTGTTGTCCAGTTTGACCTTTCGCGTAGAATGTACGGGAAACTTGGGCTCCACCAAAGGATCTATTGTCCAAATGTCCGCCGTATTCTCTCGCGAATGGAACGCCTTGAGCGACACATTGGTCAATGATGTTTGCAGAAACTTGAGCTAAACGATATACGTTAGCTTCTCTTGCTCTAAAGTCTCCACCTTTGATCGTGTCATAGAAGAGTCGATAAACCGAGTCACCGTCATTTTGGTAGTTTTTTGCTGCGTTGATACCACCTTGAGCAGCAATTGAGTGAGCTCTACGTGGGCTGTCTTGGAAGCAGAATGTTTTAACATTATATCCTAATTCTGCTAATGTAGCAGAAGCGGAACCACCTGCGAGACCAGTTCCAATTACGATAACCGTATATTTTCTTTTGTTAGCCGGGTTAACTAATTTGATATGGGATTTATAATCGTCCCATTTTTTTTCCAAGGGACCCGATGGGATTTTGGAATCTAAACTCATTATTGCGCTCCTGGAACTTTCACGAAGTTGAGAAGAATGGCAACCGGCATAGAAACATTGCCGATGAAGATGGTCAAAGCGTAGAGAATTGCAAATGCGTTCGTCTTAGGCGCCCAGAAAGTGGTGTTAAAACCAAGAGTTTGGAAAACACTCGTCACTCCATGACGCAAATGAAACGCAAGCAAGGTCATCGCTACGATATAGGAAATAGAAACGTAAACATTCTTAAATCCTAAGATCACCATAGTGTAAACATCATGCCTTTGTCTGTCGCCAAGGGTTTCTTGGAGTGCAAAGTTTTCAGGCTGAATCTTACCAATAGTAAAATGAAGCAAATGGTATATTACGAAAGCTAATAATACGGAACCAGTCAAAGCCATATAGCGGGAAGACAAAGTCGCTTGGATCGTACTTTCTTTTACATAGCCAACCGGTCTTGCCTTCTTGTTTTCAAGAGACAATTTGAGGGCGTAGTAAACGTGTAATACGAACGCTACTAAGAGAATTCCGCGGGCCAGCCATAATAGTCCGCCTAAATTGTGTAAGAACTCAGCGTAAGTGTTAATCTTATCTGGTTCTTGGAAGATCTGGAGGTTCCCCAGCATGTGTACAAACACAAAGCCGAAGAGAATGATTCCGGTAATCGCAACGATAGTCTTTCTACCGATGGACGACCTTAGATATCCAGCTTGAAAATCCATTCAAAATCTCCTGTGAGGATCATGGGAAGAAGTCATCGATTTGTTTGAGGAAGGGAGTAAAAACGAAAGATCGAATTTAGAATCCCTCTACAAAGTAGGATAAAAAATCAGGTCTAGACGAAAAGCACTTTTAAACTAAAAGACAAAAAATGGACATTTGCTGAGGAATATTTAGACTTGGTCTCATTTAGTGCGACGCGAAAATTCAAAAAACCGCAAATGATTTCAAAAGATCCGTTTCAGACTTTGTATAGAGAGCCCCTTTACGAGGGGAGAAAGGAAAAACTTCCTCCAGGAAAAAAGGGAGAAGGACCAGGCTATTTTTTATTCCGAGAATTGAAACTATCCCGAATCGCGTTCGGTGGATACAGGATCGGATTAGAAGATCCGGAACATAAGGAAGCTCTTCAATTTGCCCTTCGCTCCGGAGTAAACGTCATTGATGTTTCCGCCAACTATGGAGATGGAGAAGCTGAAAGTTTAGTTGGTAAGGTCCTGGATGAAAATTTCAAAAAAAGACAACTGAACCGAAAGGAAATTTTTATCGTTACAAAGGCTGGATATATCCAGGGAAGAAATATGAAATTGGTCGAGTCGAAAGAAAAGGAGAAAGAGCAATTTCCGGAAATCACATACTACCAACCTGGCTGCTATCATTGTATCTCTCCTGAATTTTTAGAAGACCAATTGGAAAGATCTAGAAAGCGCCTCGGACTTTCTACCATCGATGCATTCTTATTGCATAATCCTGAATATTTCCTAAGCCATTCCGAAAAGAATGGAATTCCAAAAGAAGAAGCCCAAGCGGAATATTATCGCAGGATCAAAGAGGCTTTTCAATTTTTAGAGAAGGCAAGAAAAGAAGGGAAAATCCAGTTTTATGGAATTTCCAGCAATACATTTCCTGTGCCGGAAGTGGAATATACGCATACTTCTTTGTCGAAGTGCCTACAAATCGCAGAGAAAATTGCGGGAAAAGAGAACGGATTCGCAGTGGTTCAATTTCCTGGGAATTGGTATGAGGATGGATTTCTTAGGAATCAATCGCAAGGAAAGATACTACTTGAAATCTGTAGTAACTTCGACCTTCTCCCTCTGATCAACCGACCACTAAACTCATTCCAAGCAGGAAAGGGAATGGTCCGATTATCGTATACTCCCCAAAATCAAACCTTAGATCAGTCGAAGATACTACAAATCCTAGAACTCGAATCCTCTCTCCTCGAAGCACTTTCCCAAAATCCGAACCGGAATTCACTTTCCAAACTTTGGCAAACCTATGGGGAGAAAGTCCGCTCCGAAGAACAATTCCAGATACTTCTACAAAAATCCTGGATCCCTGCTTTACGAGCAGTCATCGACGAAGTATTTTCCGAAAAAGGAAAAGAATCCGCGGAAGAATACCTACGAGTCCTAAACACGGCGCTTCCATTATTGGAAGAACAAATACAAATTCGTTCTTCTGAAAATCTATCAGGACTATATGAAAACTTAGTTTCCCGATTCCATCCAAATGGAGAAGCACCTGAAAGTTTATCCTCTCTCATGGTTTTTCATTTGGCGTCTCTTTTGGAAAAAGGAGTCGTCCTTCTCGGAATGAGAAAAAGAAAGTATGTCCGGGATATTCTTCCAATCTTTAAAAATGAACCGCCACGAATCCCACGATCGGAATGGGGAGAAAATGGAATTCGATCCTGAAATACTTTCCATATTAGAAAAAGTGAAACAAGGGGACGCGGATGCGACCCTTGACTACGCCTGGGGAGAAGGACGAAAACTCTATCTAAAAGGTAGATATTTCGAATTACATGAAGTATTCGAATTTCAATGGAAGAAGGAAACAGACGGCAGACGGCTTCTTCTACACGGATGGATCCAACTTGCAATTTCCTTGAATAAGGTTTTCGTAAAACCGAATATACGTGGATCTAAAATGCAAGCAGAGAAGTCCAGGGAGAAGTTTCTAAAACTTTCGGAAACTGGAGAACTTTCTTCCCTCGGAAAAACACAAAATGCTCTTATAATCTCTTATTTAGAAAAACTTTTGAGCAATTTCCAAAGTGAAGAAAGTTGGGACCTCGAACGAATTAAAGAACTTTCCTTGCCCGAAATGAAAGAAAACATTAAGGAATTGTTTTCAAGTTCTGTTTTCCCCGCATCGTGACCCTATGGAAATTTCGGATCCTCAAAATAATAACCAAGAAAACGGATTTTTCGAATCAGGTGGATATAAACTCCATTATACAAAAAGAGATAATGGAAAGGGTAGAGCATTACTTCTTCTTCATGGATTTATGGATTCTTCTCAAACCTTTTTGTTCCAGGAAGAATATCTATCCAAACATTTCGATCTTTACCGTTTCGATTATAGAGGACATGGGGATTCAGAATGGTTGAGAGAAGGTTTTTACCATTTCATGCTTCCTTTGGTGGATACAAAAACGTTCATCCAAAAATTTCTTCCTGAAAAATTCCATATACTTGGACATTCAATGGGAGGCGGTTTAGGTTCTAGGATCGCCGGATTGTATCCTGAGAGAGTAGAAAGTCTTGTATCTTTGGAAGGATTTAGTTCTCTCCAAGATCCGGAAAAAGAAAGAAGAAGGTTCCTTGGCTGGTTGGAAAATTGGGAAATAAGTCTCGCAGGAAAAGATAGAAAACGCCAGAAAAATTTCAAATCTGTAGAAGACGCGGCAGCAAGACTTGCGCCAATCTATCCAAGACTTCCCAAAGAAAGACTTTTAAAGATCACGGAAACATTAACAAGGCCAGCAGAAGAAGGCGGTTATATGTGGAAGAGCGATCCTTCTTATAAAAATGGTCCCCCCGTTTTTTTAAGTCCTCAATTTACCAGACATTTGTGGGAAACAATTTCTTGTAATGTCCTCGTTGTATATGGACAAAAAACTCATCTTGCTTTGGACGATAGCAAGGAAGTGTTCTCGCATATTAGAAATTTAAAATATATTGAAATAGAGGATGCAGGCCATAATATGCATCATGATCGCCCGGAACTTCTCGAAAGTATACTCGAGGAATTCTACGTAACAAATTTGAAGTAAACGAATTTTAAATATATCGATGTGTCGGATAACGTATTTATTACTCACGCATGTTTAGTACGAAAACTTCTGAGACATAAAAAAATTTACTGAGTTTTTTCAAAAAAAACTTGTACTTTTATAGTACCGGAATAGTTTTCCTCCAACGTTTTGTAGTTAGGGGCGAACATGGTAAGCAGCAAATTTAAAGAACAAATGGAAAGATACGTAAACTACCGAGGAATAGACATCATTCTTCATTTGAAAGATGGTTCTATTATCGAATTGGATAAAAATAGAAGACTCGTAGGCGAAGAGATCGTGTATTTCCCACAAAAAGCGAATCCTAGCAAAATTTCTCTCACCATGATCCAAAAAGCGGATCTATTCGTCGCCTGACCCCAAAAGGCGACTCCCTTCAATATGATCAAAACTACACCGGGGCATCCCGGTGTTTGTTTAAGATCTTAAGCTAATGTCTGGATCAATTCTTCGATCTCTTTGATCTTATCGAAATCCTTTTCAGTGTAATTCAAGAACACATCGTATTCTGCATCGGAAACACGATCGCACTTGATTACTTTCATAGGAATATCAATGGAACCAGAGATACTTAGCGTTCCTACTTGCAAAGCCAGGTTAGTTCCCGGCTCCCACGGAATATCTGTTCTATGAACGATTCCTACGAGCACATTTTCTGCAATTCTCAGCTTAGAACTTTCTAAAATCTGAAAGCCTACGTTAAGAGTGGAAGGGATTCTATTGTATTTCATGGCGGTTATCCTCCCGGTTTATCTGAAAGAGCTTAGATTAAGTCGCTTACGTTCCGATTAAGATCCTTTTACGATCTTGAAAAAATCGGTCAGAGAGCAGATTACCTTTTTTATAGCAATTTCTATACCAGTAACCTTACATTAGGCCCCGGATAGAAATAAAATCGTGCAATGCACTAAAATATTAAGTCACTTTCTAATATAGCGAACGAAAGGAAAGGTTTAGCAGAAAGGGAGCTGGGTCTCTAGTTGATTGAGGGCTCTAATTTTGCTATTTAGTCGAAGTTACTACATGGCAGATTTTCGACAAGATTCAGATTATTCTTCTTTATTGCTAATTTATTAAGCGAATTGGCAGCATTCCATCCTTCTTTGGAAATTTTTTATTGCCGAATCTGCAAAAGCGGATTTGATCTTAAGTGGAGATTCCGATCTTCTGAAATTAAAACAGTTTCAGAAAATCGAAATCATTTCTCCAAGAGAATATAAACTGAAGTATTTGGTTTAAAATTGGTTCAGTAAAGAATTCTGGTCTTAAGAGATCCAGGATGTCTTTCTATTCTTTCTTTCAGTTCATCACCAACACTCATATTGATTACCATTGAAAGGTAACCGATTTCAGCACTAGTTCCTAAGTGTTGGGAGCTGATATTTGCTCCTATCTCGGAAACCATACTGTTGATATCTTTCAAGAACCCAGGTTGGTTTTTGTGAACGTTCAGAATTCTATACATTCCCTGAGGAATTGGGTTTAACTCCAGATGTGGGAAGTTCACTGCAAAAGTAGTGGAACCGTTGTTTACAAACTTCAAAAGTTTAGAAGCAACTTCTGTCCCAATATTCTTCTGAGCCTCTTCAGTAGAACCGCCGATATGAGGGGTCAATATTACGTTTTGGAGATTCTGCAAAGGAGTGATGAATGGATCGCTATTGGATTCAGGCTCTTGTGGAAAAACATCCACTCCAGCGCCCGCAATATGACCGGTCTTAATTGCCTCGGCAAGAGCCTCCAGATCCACAACCTTTCCTCTAGAAAGATTGATGATATAAGCACCTTTTTTCGTGACTTTGATTTCCTTTGAAGCATAAAGGTTTGTCGTTTCAGGAAGTTCAGGAACATGAAATGTAACAAAATCAGAAGTTGAAAGTAATTCTTCGTAAGAATTGAGAGGGGTTGCATTTCCTAAAGGAAGCACGGTTTGAGTATCGTAATAGACCACTTTTAAGCCCATCGCTTCCGCAAGTACGGAAACCTGGCTTCCGATATGGCCGTATCCTACGATCCCCAGGGTTTTCCCACGAACCTCGAAGCAGTTCTTAGAAATTTTATTCCAAATACCCGCATGAGTATTTCGGATATGGTCAGGGACCCTTCTTGCTAACATTACAACTTCTGCAATTACAAGTTCTGCAACGGAACGAGTATTAGAATAAGGTGCGTTGAATACCGGGATACCTTTCTTCTCCGCTTCCGCCAAATCCACTTGGTTTGTCCCGATACAGAAACAACCTACGGTCATAAGTCGTTTTGCCTTGGCTAAAACAGGGGCGGTCAGATTGGTCTTACTTCGGATCCCCAGAACATGAATGTTCTCGATTTCTTTCGAAAGTTCGTCTTCGCCCATTGCTTGAGGGAGAAGGCGGACATTAAAACCGTCTTTTTGAAAGAGTTGGAATGCGTCTTGGTGTACATTCTCTAATAGGAGGACGTTTATCTTTTCTTTCGGGTAGGAAATCATAGTTCTATTACCATGGAACGTATCCTTGGCTTCTCTGAAAACGGATTTTTTACTTCACCTTTGGGAGATCGTGGGAAGAATGGAATGGAAATCACACAGGAGACCACTTTTTAATGATCCGTCCTAATTTCTCTTTTTTACAAGTTTCTATCTTGGCCGTATTTTTTGGCGTTTTACTAAATTCCTGCTCTGCTCGAGTTCAAATCCTTCCTGAACCAGTGGTTGAGCAGACACTTTTCAGAAGTGGCCCAATATGCCCTGGAGCGATTTTCTGCAGTGCAGGAAAACCCGGGTCTCTGAACTTTAAAGGGATCCTGCTCAATAAGTCAGGAGAGAAGCCAATTTTCTTGGAATACTATATGAGTTCTTTCGAAGAAAGTTTTCCGATCGGGATCTCTATGAAGTTAGACCAAACTTGGCATAACCTCCGAAAAACTTCTACGGATTATGGGGATACAGTTCGTGTAGTCTCTATTCTTCCCGTGGATGTAGCAGATAAATTACTATCGGCGAAAGAAGTCCAATTCAGCTTTTCTTCTAGAGATAATACGAGTACATTCACTTTAAGCTCTTCCAATACGGATAATTTGAAATCTTTATTGAAAGACCTAAAAGAAAAGTTAGATGCTCAGGCGAAACTAACGATCACAAATCATTAAAAAAGTATTGCCCGAACCACGTGGCCTCGGGGTCGAAATTTGCCAGAGCCCGGTATCGGAAAGATCCGGGCTTTTCTATTAGAAACTGGTTATTCAGGTCTCATCAGAGGGAATAAGATGGTATCTCGGATCGATTGAGAATTTGTAAGTAACATTACCAAACGATCTATTCCGATCCCAAGACCTCCAGTAGGTGGCATTCCATATTCAAGGGCTCGGATATAATCTTCGTCCATCATGAATGCTTCATCGTCTCCTGCTTCTCTTTGTTTCACTTGATCTTCGAATCTTTCTTTTTGATCGAATGGATCGTTCAACTCTGAGAATGCATTTCCGATCTCTCTACCAACGATATAAGGTTCGAATCTTTCCACATAACCCGGATTTTCTGGATTCGATTTTGCTAATGGAGAAAGTTCCTTAGGATAATCGGTTACGAATACCGGTTGGATCAGATTTGGTTCCGCTTTTTCAGAGAATACCTCGTCTGCTACTTTCCAGATAGAAGTACATTTACTTGCATCTACTTTTACGGAACTTGCTTTCTCTTTTGCTTCTTCTAGGGTTTTTACCTGAGAGAAATCGATCCCTGAATATTCTTTGATAATATCCACGTATTTCACTCTTCTCCAAGGAGGGCTAAGATCCACTAGATCGTTTCCGTATTTGATCTTTAGAGTTCCGCAGATCTTTTGGGCAACTGTAGTGATGAGCTTTTCTGTCAGCTCCAACATTTTTCCCATATCACCATAAGCCATATAAGCCTCCATCATGGTGAATTCAGGGTTATGTTTGGTTGAAATTCCTTCGTTCCTGAAGTTTCTGTTTAACTCGAATACTCTATCTAATCCGCCAACAATTAGACGTTTTAGATATAATTCAGGAGCGATCCTTAGGAATAATTGCATATCCAATGTATTATGATGAGTGACGAATGGTCTAGCTGCTGCGCCACCCGCGATCGGTTGCATCATTGGGGTTTCCACTTCCAAAAATCCTTCGGAAGTTAAGAAATTACGGATCTCAGATACGATCCTACTGCGAGTGATAAAAGTTTCTCGCACCTGATCGTTAACTACTAAGTCCACATAACGCATTCTGTATCGTTGTTCCACATCAGCGAAAGCATCGTAGATCACTCCGTCCTTCTCTTTTACGACAGGAAGAGGGCGAACACATTTTGCGAGTAATGTAACCGAAGTTAAATGAAGAGTAGTTTCTCCCTTTTGGGTCTGGAAAAGATAACCTTCTATCCCGATCAGATCCCCAAGATCCAAACTTTTGAAAAGAGTATAATTCTCTTCTCCCAGATCGTCTCTGGTTGCATAAAGTTGTATCACTCCGGACTTATCTTTCAAATGAGCGAAGCTTGCTTTTCCCATTACACGTTTAGAATGCAAACGTCCGCCTAATAAAAATTTTTTCTCAGGTCCTGTGGGAGTTTTAGAATACATCTCTATTAAAGATGCTGAATCTGAATCAGGGAAGAATCTAATAGGGTAGGGATCCACACCCTTCTCCTTTAGATTTTTAATCTTCTCGATTCTTTGTTGGATAAGTTCGTTTGTTTCTTTTAAGTCTTGGGACATTTTAATTTCCTAATAGTATCAAATATAAATGTTTCGAGAGTCTTCCTAAGATGGATTCCAGGCTTTTTGGTTTTGTAAACCAATCCCAGGATCCGATCCCTTCACTTACTTTGGAGACCGCGATATAAATTCCCGCAGGCTCCAATACGTTTCTATATAATTTTAACAGGGTTGCAGAATCGTATTCTTTTCCTATCAAAAGAAAAGTTTTCCATTGGCGATCCAATGCGATCTTTAAGAGGGTTTTAGGGAATTCTTGAGGACCGGATTCTACGGTATAAACTAGGATTTTAGTTTCATCTACTCCCAAGGATACCAGATATGTTTGTAAAGAAGCCGTTGGATCTCCTACAATTCCCAAATCAGAATCTTGGTTCGGTGGAGAATGCAGAATTATGATCGCAGGAGCGAGGCCCTTCTTCCATAAAGCAGCTGCTTGTTTGAATTTATCTTTTTTACCCGTTTCGATTGCTTCTATTACAAGTGCGTCCGATTTTTTAGGATCTGCTTTTGAAACTAAAAGATAAGGAGAAGAGAAGAATAAGATCAGAAATAGGATCAATAGTCCGAAAAAGCCGTAAGAAACAAGTTTGGCTTTGTCTAAGAAATCTTTAACGGAGAGAGCACCCGATGCCATAGTTTTACCGAGGGTTGGTTTTTCGAAATGGGGAAAGGTTTTAGGTAGGACGATGCTCGAGAGGGGACTCGAACCCCTACACCGAACCGGCACAAGCACCTCAAGCTTGCGTGTCTACCAATTCCACCACCCGAGCGGTCGCGATTGACAGAATGGGTGGCTAGGCTCCGGTGTCAAGGAAATTCAACCAAGACCGGGATTAGACCAATTCGTACTTTTTCTTCTGCTTTTTATCTTCCGGATCTAGGATGAATCTTTCCGGATGAAACACTATATTCCAATATCTTTTGGAATAAGCTACCACTCCAATACTTAAGATCAGGACCAATACATAACCCGAATATTCAGGATGAAGGAAGAAATGATTTTCAGGTAAAGTAGGACCGATCAAAGGTAAGGTCATATACCAAAGGACTGCGGCTGCAACAAGACCGACTCCGATCTTCCCCCACCAATTCGGTTTTCCTTGGATCCCTCTTTTTAAATATAGAAATCCACCCAACCAAACTCCTAAAATTTCTCTCAAGATATAGATGAGAAGTATCCATAGAGGGAATTGATAATAATGAACGATTACAGAAAGTCCGCCGATGGTGACGAACTTATCGCAGATAGGATCCAGATATTTTCCCAAAACCGATTCTTGGGAGAGTAGTCTGGCTAGAAACCCGTCTAAAAAATCTGTAAGCACCGCAAGAACACAGGTGCCTATTGCTAAAAATAAATATTCACCGTTACGAGGAGACTCGATATGTTTACGAGTGAATTGTATAAAAAAAGGAAGAAGTAAAACTCTAGAGACGGATAGAAAATTTGAAAGAGTAAATACCCTCTCTTCGAGTAGATCCTTTGGTTTTTTTTCGTGAAGCATCTAAGAAAGCCGTCGGGCGGAAAAACTCCGCTATTGGAAAGGCTATGGAAGGGACTTAAAAATTCATCCCTTTTTCAGATAAACGAATTGACCCCCGAGCCCGCTCAGAAATTATGTTCTTCATAAAAGGAGCTGTAGCTCAGCTGGTTAGAGTGCCTGCCTGTCACGCAGGATGTCGCGGGTTCGAGTCCCGTCAGCTCCGGAATTCCCAACAATCAACTAGACTTTGACTCGAAGCTTTTGAGCGTGAGCATTTATAGCGACCCATAGGGAGCGTAATAAATGCGATCGGAGATCGCGCATTCGGCCAAAGGCTGAGGACCCCGAATTTAAAATATAATTTTCTTTAAGAACTAAAAATCATAAATCGATCAGTTGATCGCGAATATTCTAGATAAACTCTTCCGAGTCCTTTTTAATAATAATTTCCCCGATCTCTTCCAAATCGCGCAATGCTGTAAGAACACTGTTCCTTGCATCTGTGATCTCTTTCAGGGTCACTTTTCCTCGGATATCCATACTTTCTAAAATATCATTGGCTCTGTTTTTGGACATTGCTTCGAAGAAATGGACTTTGATCTGGTCGGAGGCTCCTCGAAGGGCGATCGCGATTAGATCGTCGTCAGCAATACGATTAATGAGAAGCCTCATCTCTTTCGAGTTAAGAAGAAGTACATCTTCGAATGTATATAATTTTTCACGAACCTGAGAAGCGAGTTCAGGAGATTGTTCTTCTAATTCTTTTAGGATTGTTTCTTCCAAAGATTTATCCATATGGTTCAGTATATTCGCGAGAGCTTCTGCTCCTCCCGCTTCGCTGAATTCGGATTTATCTCTTTGTTCGTATTTTTTCTTCAGAACTTTTGCGATCTGACGGATCGCGTCTGGATGTGTTTTAGTAGTATTTGCAAGTCTAAGCGCTACTTTACTTTGAAGTTCTTTTGGTAAAAACTTAAGAGTTTCAGCGGCTTTTTTAGGATGTAAAAATGCAAGTGTGACTGCGATAGTTTGTGTATGTTCCGGAGCGAGTAGGTGAGCAAGAGTTTGAGGCTCTGCATCGTTTAAAAAGGAAAAATCTTCTTCCGTGTCCTTTCTATCTAGTTTTCCTAATATGTTTTCGGACTTCTCTTTTCCAAGAGACTTTTGGAGTAATTCTCTAGCGGTTTCGATTCCGCCTCTAGATTCTGCAGCCAGGTCTTTCAGTGAACCTTGGAAATCCAAGAGAACTTCTTCTTTTTCAGACTTACTGATTGTTTTGATCTTCGCCATTTCTTGGACGATCTCTTCAATCAATTTCTCGTCCAGTTGGGCCAATGCCTTGGCAGCTGCATCCTTATCTAAGGATAGAAGTAGCATTGCTGCTTTTTTAACTTTTTGGTCTCTTATTTTAAGATTGGAATCCTGATCCACTGCTTCTTAGCCCACTAAAAAATCAGGCAAGTAACCGAAGAGGATGTTCCAGAAAATTTCGAAACACTTCCAACCAACCGGCTCCCACCGCGCCGTCTACCACTCTATGATCACAGGAAAGGCAGACTGAAAGAGTTTTTCCGGGGACTATGTTTCCGTTTTTGATTACCGGTTTAGATACCACGTTTCCTACTGCGAGGATTGCGGCCTCAGGCTCGTTGATCACCGCTGCAAAACGATTCACTCCGAACATTCCCAAATTGGAAACAGTGAAGGTTCCGTCTGAAAACTCTTCCGGTTTGAGTTTTCGTTCCCTTGCGCGGGAAGCAAGCTCTTTTACCGTCCTACCGATTTCCAAAACAGACCTTTTGTCTGCATTCCTTACATAGGGAGTGATAAGTCCGCCTTCAATAGAAACTGCTACACCAATATCCACTCTTCCATGTTTTAGAATATGATCTTCTCTCCAGGAAGAATTTACTTCGGGTACTTTTAGAAGCGCAAGCGCAGAAGCCCGTATGATAAAATCATTTATACTTAGTTTAATCTCTTCTCCTGATTCTTTAAGATCGGAGTTGAAATTTTCTCTTAAATTGACAAGTGCATCTGCATCAATTTCCATATCCAAATAGAAATGAGGCTGGTGGGTTTTAGAATGAACCAACCGAGAAGCAATTGTTTTTCTCATTCCTGAGATCGGGAGTTTCTCTTCTAGTATAATTTCTCCAGCAAATGGAGAAGTTCCGCTGGATGAAAATGCAGAGATCCCGTTTTCAATATCCCGTTTGATGATCCTACCGTCAGGCCCACTTCCTCGAATCTTAGAAAGATCGATCCCACTTTCTTCTGCTAGTCTTTTTGCCAAAGGAGAAGCTTTAATTCTTCCCTCTAGTGCCCCAGGAGAAAGTCCTCTGGAAACGGAACTTTCCTTCGGTGCGGGAGCTTCTTCTTCCGGTTCGGAAATTGTCGAAGATACTACATTTTCAGTCTTTTTAGGTGAAGGACTTGGGGCAGGTTTTGGAGAAGGCGAGGTAGTTGGTGCAGGTTCTGGTAAGTTCTGAGTAGGAGCCGCCGAGGTAGTGGATCTGGATTTTGCCTCCGAAAGTAGGGAAGTGATATCTTCTCCCGCTTTTCCTATGATAGCAACTGGGGCTCCGACGGGAAGTTTGGCCCCTTCCTGAGCTAAAATTTCCAAAATCACCCCGGAGTCGAATGCCTCCATTTCCATGACTGCTTTGTCGGTTTCGACTTCAGCTAATATTTCTCCGGGAGCGACAGAGTCACCCTTCTTCTTTAGCCATTTTACCAAAACACCTTCCGACATCGTTGGGGAAAGCTGGGTCATTTCGGAAATTTTTGCCATGTATTTTTCCTAATTATAATATAATAATATTCGAATATTATGATTTACTTAATCATTTCTCTGACTTTTTTTATTATTTTTTCCTCGCTTGGGAGAGAGGATTTTTCCAAATTGGCTGCATAAGGCATAGGAACATCTTCTTGGGTGATCCTTTCGATAGGAGAATCCAGATAATCGAATGCTTCTTTTTGGATAAGGTAAGCCACTTGTGCTCCAAATCCTGCTACATTCCAACCTTCTTCCACGATTAGCACTTTATTCGTCTTTCTGACAGAAGCCAAAATCCCTTCCTCATCTAAAGGTCTTATACTTCTTAGATCTATAACTTCGACTGAAATTCCTTCTTTTGCCAGTTTTTCTGCGGCAGGAAGAACGTACATAAGCGCTCTGGACCAACTCACGATCGTGAGTTGCGTTCCTTCTCTTTTGATGTCCGATTTTCCCATCGGGATCAAAAATTCTCCTTCGGGAACTTCTCCCTTAGAACCGTATAATACTTCGCTTTCAATGAAGATGGTTGGATTATTATCCCGGATGGAAGTTTTTAAGAGTCCGTAAGCATCGGAAGGTGTGTAAGGCGCGAGTACTTTTAATCCGGGAATATGTGCATACCAACTTTCGAAGGATTGAGAATGTTGGGCTGCAAGTCTTCCTCCGGCACCACCGGCACCTCTGAAAACGATTGGGATCGGGAATTGTCCCGCACTCATATAATTCATTTTTGCTGCGGAGTTAATGATCTGATCGATTGCTACAAGTGAGAAGTTCCAAGTCATAAATTCTATGATTGGCCTAAGTCCCACCATTGCCGCTCCGATCCCGACTCCTGCAAATCCGTTCTCGGAAATTGGAGTATCAATCACTCTTTTTTCTCCGAACTTGGCGAGCATTCCTTGGGAAACTTTATAGGCTCCTTCGTAATGTCCTACTTCTTCTCCCATGAGAAAGATATTTGGATCCTTCTCCATTTCTTCCGTCATGGCTCGATTGAGTGCTTCTCTATATGTGAGTACTGCCATTATACGTTCTCCGCATAAACATGCTTGTACAACCAGCCAAGAGGAGGCTCTTCACTTTTTTCTGCGAAGTCTACCGATTCCTCGACTGTTTTGAGGATGGTTTCGTCCATCTTGGTCAATTCTTCTTGGGCCCAGCCCGCTGATAGTAGATCCTTTTCCGCTTTTATAAGAGGATCACCTTGTTTATATTTTTCTAATTCTTCTTTGGTCCTATATTTAGCAGGGTCGGACATGGAGTGGCCTCTGAACCTGTAGGTGGAAATTTCCATTAGAGTAGGACCTTCTCCTCTTCTTGCTCTTTCCACGGCAACCTTTACGTGATCTCTGACTTTTCGAACTTCGTCGCCTTCTATATGATCTCTCGCGATATCATAGGCAGTTGCTCTTACGGAAACGTCTTTGACTGAGAGAGCTCTATACTCTGGAGTTCCCATCGCATAATGATTGTTCTCACAGATCATAACCAAAGGAAGTTTCCAGATTGCAGCTAAATTCATTCCTTCGTGAAAGGATCCGATGTTTGCTGCACCTTCTCCAAAAAAACATAATGTAACCGCTCCGTCTTCCCGGTATTTGGACGCGTATGCGATACCGGCAGCAAGTGAGATATGCCCACCTACGATCCCATGCCCTCCCATGAAATTTTTCTTCTTATCAAAGAAGTGCATGGAGCCACCGTTACCTGAAACAATCCCAGTTTTTTTGCCATATAATTCAGCCATGAGAGCTTTGGGTTCGAGACCTCTGGCAAGTGCATGTCCATGATCTCTATAGGTGGAAACTATATAATCCTTTTGTTCTAGAGCAGAGATTGCTCCCACGCCCACAGCTTCTTGACCGATGTACAAATGGCAGAAGCCGCCAATTTTGCCCATGCTGTATGCTTTGGCAGAAGCTTCTTCGAAGCGGCGGATCAAAAGCATTTGTCTGTATAATTCTAATAGATCTTCGGTTTCTTTTTTTGTTTTAGGTTGGCTCATAGTACTTTAGGAAATACGAAAACAATCGCAAAATATCTTCTTAGAACTAGGATATGCAAACTGATTTCCGAAATTTTGGAAAAAAAATGAAAAGCTTATATTGGAAAAAATTTTCCTTTCCTTGGTCAGGGTTACCTATTTCCTTTTTCTGAATGAACTCTGCTCGAACGATCCTTGTAACTGAAGATGAACCAGGGATTATCGATACTATTCGTATAGTCCTTGAATCGGAGGGATTTAGGGCTTTGACAGCAATGACTGGCAAGGAGTGTTTCGCACTTCTATCGGAATCTCCGGATTTACTCGTATTAGACATAGGACTTCCAGACTCCAGCGGTTTAGAAATTTTAAAAGAGCTTAGAAAGAAATATTCTATACCTGTAATACTACTTACCGCAAGAGAATCCGAACTGGACCGCGTACTTGGCTTAGAACTAGGGGCGGACGATTATATGGTAAAGCCCTTTAGCCCGAGGGAGTTAGTAGCACGTATTCGCGCAGTACTTCGAAGATACGACGGAAAACTGGAAGAAAAGGCCACCGATTTCGTTACGGACGAGGATAAAAAGGTAATTTATTATTATGGAAGGTCTTTGGGTTTAACTCCCTACGAATATAAAACTCTGGTATTATTTATCAAACGTAGAGGTAAAATTTTTACTAGAGAAGAAATTATGGATTTGGTTTGGACGGAACCTGAAGATAGTTTTGACCGTGCAGTAGATACTGTAATCAAAAATTTAAGAGCTAGACTAAAAGAGATCCGCCCTGACTTGGATCCGATCGAGACAAGAAGGGGACAAGGATACGGCTTGAAGGAATCTATATGAGTCTTTGGATTCGGATCATCATCGGTTTTTTTTTGCGTTCTCGATCGGCTTCTACTATTTAGTAGATAAGATCGAAGAATCTATTCGCCCTCGTTACATGGAAACTGTGGAAGAATCCATGAACGACACTGTATATGTACTCGCTTCTCTCATTGAACAAGAACTTTTAAAACATCCTGAGGCTAATTTTGAATCCAATATTAATAGAGCATTGGGAGGTTCTTTTAAAAAGGCTAAAGAAAAGAACTTTAATGCAAAGATCTATAATCATACCAAAAGAAAAATTGATCTAGAATTTTATGTAACTGATGCAAAAGGGATCGTACTATATGATTCTGCCGAAAAAAGGGTAGGTGAAGATTATTCTAGATATAATGACGTTTTCCTTACCTTAAAAGGAAAATACGGAGTAAGATCTAGCAAATTAGGCGCATCAGATTCAGAAAGTGCGATATTTATTGCGGCACCAATCTACTTCAAAGGAAAGATAACCGGCGTTCTTACGATTGTAAAACCGAAAGGAAGTATTCTACCTTTTATAGATTTTGCAAAGGAGAAGTTTTATAAGACAAGCCTTCTTGTTGCCGTCTTTATCTCTCTCGTTTTTTGTATCGCGGTTTACTTTATCTTCTCTCCTATCCGAAAATTATCCGGATATGTGGCAGCCTTACGTTCTAAGAAAAGACCGAGTCTTCCGAAGATCGGAGTTCCTGAAATTCGAGAATTGGGTGAACAAATGGATCAACTTGTTCGTGAAATTGCAGGAAAAGAATATGTAGAGAATTATATACAGGTTTTGACTCACGAGATAAAAAGCCCGTTATCTTCTATCTTAGCCTCCGTAGAATTATTAGCAGAGGATCCGAAAAGATTAAAGCCTCTTTTGCAAAACGTTCAGTTAGAAAGTAAAAGGATACAGACAGTAATCGAAAAATTATTAGAATTAAGTGCTTTGGAGAATGTGTCCAATTTGGAGATACAAACTGGATTGAACACGAAGGAACTTTTAAAGGAAGTTCTGGGTTCTTTGACCCCGGAAGCAGATAGAAAAAAGATAAAGCTAAACTTGTCCGGACCAGATGTTTTTATAGATGGAAACCGTTTCTTTTTAATTACTACATTCCGAAATCTATTACAAAATGCTTTAGATTTTTCTTATGCAAATACAGAGGTCAGAATTAATACAGGACTTCTGCAGGATAAAGAATGGTTTATCGAGATCAAAAACGAAGGACCGGGTATTCCAGACTACGCATTAGAAAGGATTTTCGAAAGATTTTACTCTCTACCTAGACCGGACACGGGTAGAAAAAGTTCCGGTTTAGGCCTTACATTTGTTCAAGAAGTTGCTGAATTACATTCGGGGCGGGTAGAAATAAACAATTGGGAAAAGGGAGTGATTTCACTTTTTTTCCTGCCAATCAAACCTTAAGCCCGGTTCCTCACGAAATCCACACAATTCGCTCATAATCAAATCACTTATTGATCGGATACTGTCTGGCAAGGAGTGATTAGATGAGTAAATTAAAAACCTCTATTGGTGTTAGGGTATTTATTCTAGGTGGAATGTTATTCGGATTCGTAATTCCTCTGTTTATGATGGGATCTCTTGTCAGCGAAAGGCAGGACAGATCTAGAGAAGCCGTACAGGAAATGAATTCTAAATGGGGTGCAAGTCAGGTAATTGCAGGACCATTTTTGGTAATCCCGTATAAATTAGAGAAAACAAAGAAGAATGTCCAAGATGAGGAAGAGGTGGATAGCGAAAGCGGAGAAATTTTTATTCTACCTGAAAATCTAACCGTTGATTCCGACTTAAAAGCGGAAAAAAGGAAAAGATCCATTTATGAAACCGTATTATTTTCCGGAGATTTTAAAATGGAAGGTAATTTTAAATCTCCCTCTCTTACGGATTTTCCTGCCCGAACTAAAACTATTTTGTGGTCTCAAACGAGAGTGATTCTATCCGTTTCCGACCCGAAAGGAATCGGAAAAGATGTAAAATTCAACGTGGCTGGAAATGATACATCTTTGCAGCCAGGATCTTCTTCTTATTTTTTCCCAGCAGGACTTCACGCCAAATTAAATCCTAAGGAAGGTAATGGTAATATTTCCTTCTCATTGAAGATCCCCCTAAAAGGATCTGATTCTATTTATGTGGCTCCCGTGGGAAAGAGTAGTTCCATTAAAATGTATTCTGATTGGAAAGATCCTTCCTTTGAGGGTTCGATCCTTCCAAGTGAAAGATCCGTATCTGAAAAAGGATTTAAAGCGGCCTGGGAATCTTCTTACTTTTCAAGAAATTATCCGCAGGTAATCCAGGATATGACAGGCTCCTATACTGAATCTATTATAAATTCAGCATATGGAGTTCGTTTTATAATCCCCGCTGATCATTATTTAAAATCGGAAAGATCCTTAAAATATGCGTTCTTGTTCTTGATGGCAAGTTTTGCATTATTTTTCCTTTTGGAGATTTTCGGAGGAAAAATTTTGCATCCTCTTCAATATTTAATGATCGGCGCTGCGATGTTGGTATTCTATGTTTTAAATCTTTCTCTTTCTGAACATATAGGATTCAATTTAGCTTATATCTGTGCATCTGTTTCTGTATCCGGATTAATATCTTATTATGCGACATCCGTGTTAAAAGATAAAAAGAGGGGATATCTGGCTGGGGGATATTTTACTATTCTTTATATCTTCTTATATGTGATCCTTGCATCGGAAGAGAATGCGTTACTTTTAGGTTCTTTAGCCGTATTCTTCGCTTTAGCAGGACTTATGCATCTCACTCGAAATGTGGATTGGTATTCTTTCGGAGCGAAAGAGGAGCAGATGCCGGCTTAGTATTTCTTTTTTCTTTCAGGGAGAATTTTTATTATCCCTGAAAGAATTTTTGCCGGTTTAAATTATTATGAAATTTATCAGTAAAATTCCTTTTATCCAACAATTGTTTGTATTTTCGTTAAGTTGTTTTGTTAGCGTATTTTTAGTCGCAATGCGCATCTTAGTTTCCAGAGAGAGGAGTTTCTCTTTTTTAGTCTGGAATTTGTTTTTAGCCATAGTTCCTTTAGTCATCTCATATTTTATCTATACATATTATGAATATAGAAATCGTAGAGTAGGCATATTATTTTTTATTTTATTAGTAGTTTGGTTAATATTCTTTCCTAATGCTCCTTATATTGTTACAGATTTCGTACATTTAAAAGTCAGGAATTCTATTCCGATCTGGTTTGATATATTGATGATCTTTTCTTTTTCCTGGTGTGGATTGTTTTCAGGCTTTATCTCTTTGAGAATTATCCAATTAGTCTTAAGCGATAAGATCAATCATTGGTTAGGCTGGGTATTTGTAGTTTGTATTTCTCCACTGACAGTTTTAGGAATTTGTATTGGTAGGTTTTATCGTTGGAATTCCTGGGATTTAGTTGGAAATCCTCAATCTCTCTTTTCCGATTCTTGGGAATTTCTACGGATAGTATTCAATAATTGGAAATTACTCTTATCGCTCGGATTTCTATCTGCGGGGATGTTTCTTGCGTATCTTTTAGCTTTATCGATGGGTGAAATGAAGATCCGCCCAGTTCTTTCAAATCTGAAAAGATCGCGCTAAGGTAAGAAGAGTCGCAGGGGGATTTTTCACGCAGAGGCTCAAAGCCACAGAGTAGGGGAGGAATTACAATAAGTTGTGGGTGAAAGCTTGGAGGAAAATGTTCCAATTTCCGCTATTTCATAATTCCTTTGCGTCTCAGCGCCTCTGTGTGAAAATATTGAGTGTCTTACCTAAACTCCGCAAGTTTCCAAAAAAAATGCTTATGGAAATTTGCAGTTCGTTCGAACCTTTAGATGAGCCCAAAAAAGAATAATTTTTTGGAAAAAAATCTTCAACTCCTGTTTTCTTATTTCTTTAAAAATAGCTAAAAATCATTAAAAAACAGCTAAAAATAACGAAATTATTCATTTTCGTAAGAATTAATCTAGGCCGATCCCTTCACCGAAGATATATTTGAAGGAAACCCTGAATTTCTAGGTTTTTCCCAGATTTCAGCCTTCATTTAAACATATAGAAAAAAGACCAAAACCAAACCAGCACAGATCCCGGCACGGACGCCGGGCTCATGATCTCAGTTTCAAGGAGGAAACAAATGATCATTAACCATAACTTAGCCGCGATTAACTCCCACCGCGTTCTGAAGTTCCAGAACAACGAAGTGGCGAAAAACATGGAGGCACTATCTTCCGGTATGCGTATCAACCGCGCCGGTGATGATGCATCCGGTCTAGCCGTTTCCGAGAAAATGAGAACTCAGGTGAAAGGACTTCGCCAAGCGGAGAGAAACACTGAGGACGGCATGTCCCTGATCCAAACAACTGAAGGATATCTGCAGGAAACTAATGATATCATCCAGAGGGTCCGTGTACTTGCTATCCAATCTTCCAACGGAATCTACGGTGCAGAAGACCGTCAGATGATCCAAGTAGAAGTTTCTCAGCTTATAGACGAAATTGATCGCATTTCCTCCCAAGCTGAGTTCAACAAGATGGCATTGCTCCAAGGCGATTTCGCTCGCGGATCAAGAACCGCTTCTATGTGGTTCCACATCGGACCGAACCAGCACCAGAGGGAACGTGTCTATATCGCAACTATGACCGCTAAGGCTCTGAATTTGATCAAGTCTGACGGAACACTTTTGACTCTTTCTACCGCTGAACTTTCAAACGAAGCAATCGGCTTTCTTGACGATGCTTTAATGAAAATCAACAAACAAAGAGCAAATCTTGGAGCTTACTATAACCGTTTAGAGCATGCATCTAAAGGCCTAATGGTAGCTTACGAGAACATCCAAGCTTCAGAGTCGAGAATCAGGGACGCGGATATGGCAGAGGAAACTGTTGCATTCACTAAGAACCAAATTTTGGTTCAATCAGGAACTGCAATGTTAGCACAAGCTAACGTAAGACCTCAGTCTGTCCTCCAGTTACTTAGGTAATTAGGACTTTCCGGCAGCGGGGGCAGTGATGCTCCCGCACCGGGAACTTTTCTGTAGAACTCCGAAGCCGCGCATGCGGCTATCGTTGTCTACGGACCCCTAATGAAAAGGTACAGGAAAAACGTCGGGTCTAGTCTTCTTCTTTCCCCAATTTTTTTCCGGTTCCTTTTCCAAGGAGGAATTCCGAAGAAACCGAACCGGGTTAGTAATAACCTAAAGCTTATTGTACTTTTGCAAGATCGCTGACGTTAGTTAGCCTTATTGCGGTTGATTGAAAATATCCTAGATCTCCTCGGGGGAAAATGACCTGTCGGGTGGTCCGACCGGGTCCATCCCGGAGCACCGGACAGGTCATGTCCGATCGGAGGATAGGGAGATCCTCCGGAAACTCTCTACAAGGAGTGTAGGATGATTATCAATCACAACCTGAGTGCGGTGAATTCTCACCGCTCTCTGAAGTTCAACGAGCTAGCTGTGGATAAAACCATGAAAGCTTTGTCGTCCGGCATGCGGATCAATTCTGCCGGTGATGATGCTTCGGGTTTGGCTGTCTCCGAAAAACTCAGAACGCAGATCAACGGGCTGAGACAAGCGGAGAGAAATACGGAAGACGGGATGAGTTTCATCCAGACTGCAGAAGGATTCCTTCAACAGTCTTCGGATATCATCCAAAGGATCCGGGTTTTGGCCATCCAAACCTCGAATGGGATTTACAGCCCCGAAGACAGACAATTGGTTCAGGTGGAAGTTTCCGCCCTTGTCGACGAAGTGGATCGTATTGCTTCTCAAGCTGAGTTCAATAGATTCAAATTGTTCGAAGGAGACTTCGCTAGAGGTTCCAAAAGAGCTTCTATGTGGTTCCATATGGGACCGAACCAGAACCAAAGGGAAAGGTTCTTCATAGGAACTATGACTTCCCGAGCTTTAAAGCTTACCAAGGCAGACGGTAGACCGATTGCGGTTTCTTCTCCTGGGGAGGCGAATGAAGTGATCGGCTTAGCCGACGCTGCACTCGGAAAGATCATGAAGCAGAGGGCGGATATGGGAGCTTATTTTAATAGGCTGGAACATTCCGCAAAAGGTCTCATGGCAGCATATGAAAATATGCAAGCTTCTGAGTCCAGAATTCGTGACGCTGATATGGCGGAGGAGATGGTTGCTCTAACTACAAAACAAATACTCGTGCAGAGTGGTACGGCGATGTTAGTGCAAGCAAACCTAAAACCGAATTCGGTCCTCAAACTTCTACAAATGTAGTTTTCGGGAACAGGCGCCACCGGATGGAAACTCCGGTGGCTTTTTTTATTTTGGATCGTAATACTTTCCTATCCAGTAAGATCCTTTTTCATTTAAGTGATTTGTATCTTTAAAAAGAACTTGGCCGTCTTTATATGCCCAACACCAATTGTCATCACAAAGATTTCTCCAAGATTCCCAGATTTTCACTTTTCCTTTCGGAAAATTATCTTTGATTTCATTAATAATTTTATGATATTCTGCACTTCTTTCTTGAAAATCATATCGAGGGACAGCGCATAATTTTTTATTTTTGCTTCTTGAAATTTTATACGGCCTCGTATTTTCGCATGACTTCGCATGAAAACCTAATTCAGGAGTATCGGAAATGATTATTACTTCCTTCCCGGCATCGATTAGCATTTTTACTGCATTTAAGAAAGCGGTCTTGTAAATGATCCTTCGATCGGTAATATTTGGGTCTGGAGTAAAGATAAGTTTAAAGTCAATATGTGATTCTATTTCCCCAAAACCTTTTCCGGTTAAATAGATCGGTCCTCTGCCGCTTAATAAAACTTTTTTAATGGAAGGATTTTTGCTTATATAGTCCAAGATCTCTTTAGTATTGCTGCAATCACCAACATAACTCTTCGGAACTCCTAGAAGCATCGGGCATCCGATAATTCCAAGGTTTAAAAGGTTTTCTCCGGTATGAAGTTTAAAATATTCCGAAAGGCCATAGAAAAAATGAAATGAGTGACTATCACCGATCAACGCGACGGTAGGGACTGGACCTGAAGAATTTCTACTACAATATGTAATTCCCGAACCG
Source organism: Leptospira andrefontaineae (assembly GCF_004770105.1). NCBI lineage: Bacteria > Pseudomonadati > Spirochaetota > Leptospiria > Leptospirales > Leptospiraceae > Leptospira > Leptospira andrefontaineae. Next base: position 219,563 of record NZ_RQEY01000018.1, read on the forward strand.
AGAGACTTTTTGAATTCATTAACACAATCGCCTTGCGTAGATTGCCAATTTAGATATTCTATAGGAATTTCTTCAGGAGGAGAAACTCCACGAAATTTCCACCCTTTATTAGAGTGAATACTCTGACCGATTACACCAAGTCCGATTAAAAACGTAATTAGGAAGACCGTGACAGATTTTCCCGGTCGGAATCTTATTTGTTTTTCTAGGAAAAGGTAAGTGGCGATAGAAAAAATAATCGAAAGCAGAACTGCGGAAATTCTAATCCAAAGCTCTGGCTTTCCTGATTCTAATATATTAGAAAAAGACAAAAGAGGCCAATGCCAAAGGTATAATGGATAACTAATCGTTCCAATTGCGACAGCTATTTTATTCGAAAGGATTTTCTTATTGAACCAAGCTCCTTCTCCTGCTGAAATAATAAGAAAAGCTCCGGCAACCGGTATTAAGGCGAGAAAACCAGGAAATTGGTTACTTTTAGGGATAAATAAAGTTCCAAGTAAAATTAAAAAAATGCCTATTAAAGATTGAAAATTGGAAATGAAATTTTTAATTGAAGTGTTATTTGTAAACTGTTCATACCAATCTGTTTTGTAGAGATGTAACCAGGCTAGAATGGCACCGGCTATAAGTTCCCAAGCTCTTGTAGTTGGAAGATAAAATGCGTAAATTGGATCATGTAAATGAACTTGAATACTCCAAAGGAAGGATAATGAGAAAAGAATCAATAATGATTTTAATAGATTAGCCTTTGATAAAAACTTTGATAAATTGAAGATAATTAAAGGCCAAAAAATATAGAACTGCTCTTCGATAGCTAACGACCACAAATGTAAGAGTGGCTTTTGTTCTGCCAGTGGATTAAAGTAATCTGTCACATCCTTTAGATATGCAAAATTGGAATAAAATAGGACACCTGCAACTGCTTGTCTTCCTAGATTCTGGTATTCGTCAGAAAACAACAAAACATATCCGACTATTAGAACACAAAGGATTAAAGCGCATAAAGCGGGAAATATTCTGCGTATTCTGCGATTATAAAAATCTATGAAACTAAATCTTGAGTTATCAATACCTAAAAATATAATCTTCGAAATCAAGTATCCGGATATAACGAAGAAAACATCTACTCCGATGAATCCACCTTTTAATAGTTCCGGAAAACCGTGAAAAATGACAACTGCTGAAACTGCAATTGCCCTCAGCCCGTCGATATCGGCCCGATAGTTAGTTGATTGGGTTTGGTGCATTAAAAGAAAAAATTGAATATTTTGGGAACTTTTTGGGAAGTTAATGGCAGTATAAAATTGGCACACTAGCTTCCGTCAAGTGAAAACAACCTAAATTTTTTAGACTAGTTTTACCCTCCTGAGATCTGAAATACTAAACAACTGATGCCGGTAATACTTGTGCAGAGTGGTACGGCGAGTTAGTTTTTTTAAAGGTTTGAAGATTGGGAAATGCTTATTCTTCTAATAATTACATCGTCGAAAGCAATTTTTACTAAACATTTCCAGCTTAGAATTTTCTAAAAAAATATATTTAAGTTTTGACTTAATTAAGTGTATACTTAAATGTTTGGTCATGCAGGCTTTAGATGCGATTGCGGATCCAACCAGACGCAAAATTTTAGAACTACTATTCGAAGGTGAAATGGGAGCAGGAGAAATCGCAGGACATTTTGATATAAGTGCCGCTGCTATCTCCCAACATCTTAAGGTTTTGAAAGAATGTAATCTGATCCAAGTAAGAGTGGATGGGCAAAGAAGGATCCACTCTTTGGACTATAAAGGTTGGAAAGAGATCCAAGACTGGATTGATAGAGCAAAAACTTTCTGGGAAGGAAGACTGGATCTTCTGGAAAAGGAATTGAAAGCCAATAAAATGAGAAAGGGGAGAAGGTAGTGATGAAAGATCTATCTGTAAACAAAACGTATGGGACCTTTACTTCGGAGGCGGAAGTTCGTTTCCAAAGATTATTACCCGGACCAATCGAAACTGTTTGGGAATATCTAACTGATTCTGAAAAGCGTGGCACCTGGCTTGCTTCAGGACCTATGGAGTTAAAGGTTGGAGGAAAAGTAGAATTAAACTTTTTACATTCTTCTCTTTCTGATGAAAAAACTTATCCGGACAGATTTAAGGCAATGGAAAACGGTATTAGTGGAGTAGAAACGATCACTGCAATCGATGCACCTCGTTTTTTGAGTTTTACTTGGCATCCTGATTCCGAAGTTAGTTTCGAATTAGAGGAGAAAGGAGAAAACGTTCTTCTCAGTATTCGACATTATAAACTGACTGATGAGTTTGGCAAACTTATGGTTTCTTCCGGCTGGCATACTCATTTAGATATCCTAGTTTCAAAATTGTATAAGGAATCCGTTCCTAAATTCTGGAAAACATTTACCCAACATGAAGCTTATTATGGTGAAAAACTGAAAAGTGGTCGCTAAGAAAGTAAGGACTTAAAATAAAAAAGCCGACGAGTTTCTCGTCGGCTTTTTTGTTCGATTGGTAGAAAACCGATTATTTATTCGGAGTAAACTCCAAAGTAACCACACCTCTTGCAGCAGACTTAACATTCATTTTCTTAGTAGCTAAGAAAGTAAATCCTCTGTCTTTTTTATAGACTAATTCGTCCATAAAGAGTGCGTCTTTTCCAGGGTAGGTAACTTCCCACTCGGAACCGCTTACATTGCTAGTTCTAACATTGATGTCTTTTGCAGCAGTTAATTCTGCCAGATCATCTTTGAACTTAGTGGACTCATCAGCATCCAAACCAGTAAACTTAAGAATGATCGTATTGTTCTCGGTGAGATTGAACCATTCTTCTTTCAGTTGTTTGTTTACTTTTTTGGTTACGTCTTCTGCCCAACCAGCAAGTGCTTTCTCTCTGGAAACTTTTTGAGTGATATCTGCTCCGCGAGCGTCTCCGTTCCCAGAAGCCACAACTTTACCGTCTCCCCAAAGTAGGATCACTTTATAAGGGCCAGTTGCTGCAGTATTGAATAAAGGTCTATCCAATTGTTTTCCACCGATTGCTGTTACAGGTGCTTGGTCTTCCGTTTCTACCGAACCAACTACCAGAACTTCCGCTCCGGAAGATTGAGCTTGGATTAAGATCGCAGCTCCGGCATCCAAAGAGTTTACCGCATCAGCATTCAAACCGGAAGGTTTAACTGTTTTAGAAGCAGTTCCTGGATCTACGATCTTGTTTCCTGCTTTTTTAAGTCCTTTGATGATCTCAGCTTCTGCAATATTACCATTGCTTAAAGGAGCAACTGGAGCTCCTCCAACTTTAGAAGGAACTAAAACTACGATTCTTGGATTTCCTACGTCAGCAAGTAAACCTTCTACAGCAGTGGAAAGTTTAGATTCTTCGATAGTACAACGAACAGTAAGTTTTAAGATTGGTTGGGTATCTATCTTACCTTGGTCTTCCGCAACGATATCGTATGATTTTACGAATGCATCCGTTTTGGAAAGTAGACTAGAGCCTAAACTTTCTCCATCGGAAGCTTGGCTTTTGTTGGAAATTTCTTCACCAACTACTTTACGTACCGCATTAACTTTTGCGTCTTTGATCGCTCTTTGTTTTGCGTTCGCTATATCTCCGTTGTAAATCGGAGCTTCTCCGATCACGGTGATCGTATTTCCTTCTCTAGTGAATTCTTCTTTTTTCTTGCGTCGGGATCCGTCACCCGTTGCGCATGCAAAAGCGAAACCTAAAATCAGTGTGAGAGCGGTAATCCGCAGGATGGGCAGCTTTGCCATATCGCTTCCTTTTTCTCCTTGATGTATTGAATTCTGTCTATTTACTGAACAAATAAGGTATCTTACATGCGGTTCAAAGAAAGAAACAAAAAAATCCTAACTTTACTCATTTTTTTTCTGACAATTTCCTCAGGCTCCTGTGTAGAAGCGTCATCCAGAAGTCATATTTCTAAATCTAAAATTATTCCAGCCGAAGTTTCCTTTTACGAGCAAGTGCTTCCAAGTCTTGCCGGCAAATCCGTTGTGCTCGTTACAAATCCTTCCGGCATAGGAAGACATCCTGAGAAGATCTTAAAAGAATTTAAGGATAAAAAAGTTAAGATCAAACATTTGATCGGACTTGAACATGGATTTTTAGGATTGGAAGAAGACTTCAGCAAGTCTCCAGTCACAATGGATGAAACTTTTCAGCTTCCTATCTATCATATTTATAAGGTTAAAAACTCGGAGATCCCTGCAATCTTGAAAGGTGCGGATGCGGTAGTGTTCGACGTAGTCGATATGGGAATGCGTTGTTATACATACTTAAGCGTTCTTAAACGTTTGATGGATAATTTGCCGGATCCAAACACTAAATTTATTCTTTTGGATCATCCAAACCCTGCGTTATATTTAGGTGCAAGGGGAGAAGGTATACAGAAGAAGTTCTTAAACTTTGCTGGAGAATTTCCTTCTCTATTTTTCACAGGTATGACTCTGGGCGAAGCTGCCGCGTTCTATAACGGAGAATATTTGGGCGGAAAAGTGAAACTGGATATTATTTCGCCCGAAAATCTAAAAAGAGGATTTGATTGGGAGAGAGAAGGGATCCCTTGGTCGACACCTTCTCCGAATCTTCCTATGTTGGATTCCGCAAAAAATTATCTAGGTTTAGTATTATTAGAAGGAGTGAATGTTTCTGTCGGAAGAGGAACTCAGGCTCCATTCGTATATTTTGGCGCACCTTGGATGAATGAACCTGAAGAGATTATCTCTGAATTGAACGAAGACAGCAAAGGTGATTATTATTACCAAAGTGTATTTTTTAAACCGGTTTTCGGGCCATTTAAAGGAGAGATCTGTAGAGGTCTTCGTTTAACAGTTGTAAATCGTAAATACGATCCGATTAGAATGGCATATAACCTAACTACCATTATGAAGAAGAAATATAAAGATTTCAAATGGAGACAATATGCGGACGGATCTCATAATATTGACTTCCTTTGGGGGACCGAAAAATTCAGAGAGTCTGTGGATGCAGGCCTTACATACGAACAATTTAGGGCTTCTTATGCAGATTCTGAATCTTCTACGAATAAGCTGATCCAGAAATATCTGATCTACTAATGTTTTATAGATAAATTTCGAAAGATAGAGTATGAGAAATAGATTTGTAGTTATAATATTGTTTTGTCTTTCCTTCTCCCTTTTCGCAGAAAATGAAAATGGAGAGTGGAAAGAATACGGTTTAAAGGAAGTTTTAGGCCGATTGAAATTTTATGCTTTCGCTAAGATTGCTCAAAGTGTTCGGACAGGTGCTTCCTTCGACCAAGAATTGTATGTAAAAGAAACTTCTTGTGCTCGGGATTTTCCTATATTAGAAGGAAATTTCCAATGTGCATTATTAAAAGTTTCTACTTTTGAAGAGAAGGTGGCGGAAAACTTAGGGCCTACAACTCCAAGTGCTGCATCCGTTGCTAACGGTTTGACTCCTAGTAAAACGATACCTCCGATCCCAATAAAAGCAAAATGGTATGAGGGAAGAACTCTCGCAGGTAAAGGAGTACTTTCTATTCCGGGGAAAGAAGGCCAGAGTGATTTGAAATTATTCTATCATACGGATGGAAGATTAAGTCATTATTCTTATGAAGATAAAATAGTTGTTTTTGACTGGAAAGGCCAGGAGTTAAGCACTATTCTAACTGTAAAAGTGGATCCAAAATTGCGACCACTTGGCGGTAAGGAATATTTTTTTCCATGAAAGAACTCTCTTCCGGTTTTTTAAGAATGATGGACCACGAAGGAATCGACCCGGTAGAATATATATGGGTAGTAGCTTCTTATCCTTCTTCCGAATCCGGAAAACAAGAGGCACAACTAGTTCCTGCAAATTTTAAGATTGGAAGTCTCGTTGGCAAAAAAGTAAAACTGGAATTTACCGGAAAGATCCGTTGCGTGAACTGTGGAAAAGTCACGAGCAAAAGTTTCAACCAAGGAAGTTGTTTTAACTGCTTCCAAACATTAGCGGAGAATGATCTATGTATCCTTCGTCCGGAAACCTGCCATTTTCATTTAGGAACTTGTAGGGAACCAGAATGGGGAGAAGGTTACTGCTTCCAAAAACACACAGTATATCTTGCAAACACTAGCGGATTAAAAGTGGGAATCACAAGGGAAAAACCGGTTTCCAATCGTTGGGTGGACCAGGGAGCACAAGAAGCAATCCCACTTTTAGAAGTTACTTCCAGAAGAGATGCAGGTCTCATCGAAAAACAATTTACCACCGTTATAGATGATAAAACTAAATGGCAGAAGATGGTAACGGAAGATTCAGTTCCATTCGATCTAATCTCCAAAAAGAAAGAACTTCTTGAAGTTCTGGATTCTTGGGATTTAGGAGTTCCTTACACTGAATCCAATGAGCAGAATATTACAAAATTAAGTTATCCTATTTCGGAATATCCTAAAAAATCTAAATCTTTCTCCCCAGATAAGGAGAAGGAAATAGATTCTAAATTACTCGGTATCAAAGGACAGTATCTTTTGTTCGAGGATGTTGTTATTAATATCCGCGCCTATGGCGGATACGAAATACGTTTGTATTCGGAGTGAGTTATCCTGTGAGTAAAAAATCTATTCGTAAATATTTCCTGGTCCTATTTTTACTTTTTTCCCTCCAAGGTTGCGGTTGGATGGTAGATCTTGTTTTTCCTTTAGATGTTGACCGATTTTTAGGAGAACAATTTTATAAGGCTGCTGTAACAGGCGAAGCTCACGGCGAAATTTATAAAGACAAGGCCTTAGAAAAATATCTGCAATCGATAGTCGATCGTATCTTAAAATCCAAATCTATCCAATACAAGGACGAATTCAAATATAAGGTAACCATAATAGATGATGATAAGGTAATCAATGCTATTTGCGCACCAGGTGGTTATATATTCGTATATACTGGTCTTCTTCATTTTGTAAAAAATGAAGCTACTCTTGCGGGTATTCTTTCTCATGAAATTGCACATGCGGAAAGAAGGCATTCTACCAAGCAATTATCCACGAATCTTACCTTATATTTTGGATTATACTTTGTACTTTCTTACGTACTTGGTCCTGATTTAGCACAACATGCGGCAGACATAGCAGGTCTTTCTACAAATCTATTAGGTCTCGCAAATAGTCGCTCTATGGAAGAAGAAGCAGACGAATTCGGATTTGATTATATGAGATCCACTCCCTATTATCCGGGGGCAATCGCCGACTTTTTCAAAGATATCCAAAAAGAGAAGAAGGTAAATCCTGAGTTAAAAGGTACAGATATTCCTTTGGAGAAATATTTGAGCACTCACCCTCTGGACGAGGATAGAATTTCTGCAAACGAAAAAAGACTGAAAGATGCTAAGATCGGCGCTCCGAATGCAAAGTCCTATTTTAAAGAAAGATATCGCAGTAATATAGAAAGATCTTTAGGAAGCCAAGAAGAAGACTGATTCTTCATCTGATAATCCTTCCAACCGGGTGAGATTCTGCCGGTAAAATATAGAAAGAAAGATTGACTGATTTCGATTCCATTCGGATAACTTTCGCGTTATGAATTGGAAGAAAAAACTAAAAACTTGGGTGGATTCCGGACTCATCAGCCAGGCTCAGGCAGAGTCCATTCTCAAATTCGAAGATTCTAAAAAAATTCCTTACGTATTCTATTCCTTCTTAGCATTGGGGATCGTGGTCATTGGACTCGGAGTCATTGCAATGGTGGCTGCTAATTGGGATAAGATCCATTATTCAGTTAAATTAATCACAAGTTTTACTCTTCTCTCCGGAATTGGGATTGCGATCCTATATTCCCAAAGAAAAGAGATCTGGAACGATACAATTCGATATCTTTTAGTTTTACTACTTTGTGTATTATTTTTTGCGAATATTGGTCTAGTTTCCCAGATCTATCATACCCAAGGAAAATTATACCAGGCACTTTTGCTTTGGTCCGGAATTACGATCTTACTCGTGATCATGTATCCTGGTAGGGTATTACAACATCTATGGATCGCAGTATTCAGTTCTTCTTTTTTGAGTTGGATAGACAATCATCCGGATATCAGTTGGAAGGAAAGAAGCCATTATTTTTCTCTCTTCTTTTTTGTAGCGTCTTGGCTATTTGCCGGGATTGCTATCTTTACGGAGAGAAGATTGGAAACGAAAGAAAGTAAAACTTCTATCCTGGTGAATCCTTTCTTACTTTGGGCCTTCGGTTTCTTTTTAACTGCTTCCGTTTGGGGAAGTTTTGAAACCCACGATATTCCTAATTTAGACCAAGATCCTGAATTTGCTAGAAGATACGATTTGCCTTTCTCATGGTACTGGCCTTTACTTCTTCCAATTCTGTTAATCACAGTTTCTCAGATTTTCAGAAAACGTTTCTCTCGCAGGAAGATCATTCTACTTTCCATTTCTGGATTATTCTTAGGTTTTCTGAATTATCCGCAAATTTTCCATTGGTATGGAAAATATCCTGCTATGATATTTTTCTTTTTGTCTTGGATCCCGTTTACTTTTCTATTTTTCGAATCCAGAAGATGGTTCGATCTATCTTTATTAATTTTAGGTCTTCGATTTGTATCCGTATATCTGGAAGTATTCGGAAGTTTACTCGCTACAGGAATTGGACTGATAGTTTCCGGCGTATTTATTTTAGGTTTCAGCATCTTAGTATTTAGGATGAGGGAAAATATTAGAAGTGCTGCGAATCAACTCTTTGCAGAAGAAGAGGAGTTAGGAATATGAAGAAGTTTGGCATTTCAGTTCTTGCGGTATTTTTACCGATTATCGTTTTAGCCTCCGTTGCATTAGAAAGGGAATTCGATCTTAGGAACGGAAAAATCCTGATACTCCCGATTACCGGATATGATCCTAGAGATTTACTTTCAGGACAATATCTAAGATTCCAGATAGACCGTAAATATTCGGATGATATTTGCCTAAAGGGTGATTACGTTTCTTCCGCTGTCGAGTCAGCAGTTGCAACTACGGACGGAAGTAAACTCACTAAAAAAGAAACCTGTGTTTGTTTTGATTCCAGAGAACCTACCGAATATGAAATACGTTTTTACTCGGATTGTAACGAACTAAAAGACGATACAACTTGCTGGAACCACGTCAAAGGAGAATGTAATTACGGAAACTTTAATTATCCTTTCCGCAAATACTTTATCCCGGAAGCGAGTGCGAAAGAGTTAGAAGAAAAGCTACGAGAGCCTGGCGCCAAAATCCAATTGAGAATGGACGAAAACGGAAATGGTTTGATCGAAAAGATCATTTGGCCGGAGGTATCTTCGCAGTAACCTCGTTTAGACTACAATAGTCTTTCTCGCCAAAACCCGCGTCCATACCGGCGCGGTAGATCTCATCTAATCCGGAAGAGAGTGGTAACTTTGTTCCGGATTCTTTTCCCAAAGAGAGTGCATGTTTGAGATCCTTATACATATTTTTTAAAGCAAAATGTGTTTCGTAATTTCCTGAAAATACAAATGGAAACTTAAACTCTGAAATTCCTGACTTAGCAGCGGATTGTTCTAAAATGGATTTCAGGATAGAAGGGTCTATGCCTTGATTTTTTGCCAATAGGAAACCTTCCATATAGATTTGAAAGATCCCAGCTTGTACCATATTTAGTGCAATTTTTGCTTTCTGCCCGTCTCCCACTTCTCCACAATATACTGTGTTCTTGCCGCAGATCTCGAAGACAAAGGAAATGTCTTGGACCTCTTTTTGGGATTTTGCTCCCACCATAAATAAGATCTGGCCATCTCTGGCTGCATTTTTGGATCCTGTCATAGGTGCATCTAAGAATTGAATATTCTGTTTTTGGAATGTATCCTTTAGTTTGAATGTTAGAGAAGGGGAGGTGGTGCCCATATCTATCACATATTTTGCCTTTGTTTCCAAAAGTCCTGCGGAGAATACTGACTCTTCTACCACATGATCCTCTGTCAGACAGAGTATTATAATTTCAGAATCTTTTACAGTTTCTTTGATGTTTCCATGGATAGAGACCCGATCCGATTTTAGGTCTTGTATCTTTTTAGGATCACGAGCATATAATTGGAGAGAATGACCTTCTTTAGAGAGATTATTTGCGATCCCTCTTCCCATGATTCCAGTTCCGATGATTGCAATTTTTCGAGAAGACATACGGAAAGTCTCTCGGATGGAACCGGATTTGGCAAGAAAAAGGTTTTAGAAAGAGCTAAGTGCTGCTCGGATAAAGCTTGTGACTGGCGCCTGTTCCCTGGTATCTTCCAGACCTTCTCTTAGTTCTCTAAGAACTATCTGCGCATCCGTTAAAACAGTATTCACATTTGTATGAAGATCATCTCTGTTGATAAGCCTTCCTAAAGTCCCGTCTCCGCTATTGATCTTAGTAGTGATATCCGCTACGTTGGAGAAAGTTTTACGGATATCTCCTCTGTTTTCTGCAATCAATTCTGAAAGAGATACAAGTGGATCTTGTAAGACTCTTCCTTTTAAGGAAGAAGCTCCAGATTTATAATCTACAACTTGGAAGGTCCTTGGAGCGCCTTTACCTTCTTCCGTGGACTCGGAAGTTCCCGGGTCTATAGAAATTACTCGCCCGGAAAGTAAACTTTCATTACGTATTGCAATATCATAATTTTCGTACATACGCACAGGTTCTTTTAGAAGAATGGTAACTTCTACCCTAGTGGCAACTCCCACTTCTCCTGCGGGAAGAACAGCCCCATTCTCATCTATTTGGATGAGTCGGATATTGGAAACATAACCGAATGGAACACCTTGTACGGTGACCTTGTTTCCTACCTTGATCCCTTCCGAGTTTTTGAAATTGATCTTTAGGAATTCACCCCGTTTTTGAACAGGGCCACCTTCGGTCATAACGGTAAAATAACCTACTACGACTAAGGCGACTGAAAAGATAGCACCTACTAAAAGATAACGAAAGGATTTCATTTAGGATCCAAAACTCTTACTATATATATCGGACTTTTTATCCAGAATATTCTCTTGGGACCCAGGTTTCAATTCTTAGTTTCCAGAATCATCGGTCCCTTTGTATGCCCATTGATAAACTGACGGATGAATTCGTTTGGAGAATTCTGCACTTCTTCCGGAGTTCCGGTAAATAAAACCTGTCCTCCATAAAAAAATGAAATGCGGTCGGCTATCATATAGGCGCTGGACATATCATGGGTGACGACTACCTGAGCCGCACCGGTTTCCTTTTTAATACGGATAATCAGTTCGTTGATCACGTTCGACATAACAGGATCTAATCCTGATGTAGGCTCATCATATAAAATGATCTCTGGATTAGAAGCGATTGCTCTTGCAAGTCCTGCTCTCTTTTTCATACCGCCCGAGATATCATTCGGATAATTATCTTTCGCGACTGTCATATCCACTAACCGAAGTTTTTCGGCGACGATTCGTTGGATATCCTCTTCAGGATATAATTTATGCTCTCTTAAGGGGAGGGCAACGTTATCGAAAACAGTCATCCAGTTGATTAGCGCTCCGGATTGGAATAAAACTCCCATTTTGGAACGGATCCTTTCCCTTTCTGGAATTTCTGCTCCGGAGATTTTTTCTCCGAAGATCTTACATTCTCCGGCATCCGGATCGAGTAGGCCGGTGATATGTTTTAAGGTGACAGACTTTCCTGTTCCGGAGGGTCCGAGCACTACCAATGTCTCTCCCTTTTTTACCTGGAGATTCATTCCTTTTAGGATCTTTCTCTGTCCGAAAGCCTTATGCAGATTGATGAGTTCTATTGCGTATTCTTCCATGACTATTGCCTGTAAAAGATCGCTGTGATCACATAACCGAAAAAGATAACCATCAAGAAAGAAGTTACCACAGATTCTCTTGTGGCTCTACCGACTCCGATCGCTCCACCAGAAGTTCGGAGACCATGAGAACAAGAAATTGCGGAAATGATAAGACCAAATACATAACCTTTGAATAAACCTGTGTAAAGATCTTTTAGGCCAGGGATAGAAGTAATTCTTTCATTCACGTCCTGGAAATATACTATATATTCAATTCCCAATTGGAAATGGCCTACGATTGCTCCACCTAAAATTCCTAATATACTGGAATATACGCAAAGGACCGGAACCATTAAAGAGAAACCTAATACTCTTGGAAATACCAGAAATCTCACTGGATCGATGGACATCACTTCGAGCGCATCAATTTCTTCCGAAACTTTCATGGTTCCGATCTCAGCGGCGATTGCAGAACCAATGGACGCTGCTAAAATAAGTGCGGTCATAAAAGGGGACATCTCACGGGTAAGAGTGATTGTAAGAAGAAGTCCGATCTGTCCTTCTGCGCCGAAATCTTTAAGTCCAAGTCCAGTGTTTAATGTAAGAAGCATTCCTGTAAAAACTGCAACCACCGAAACCACAAACAAACTTCCTACACCCGCGATAAACATTTGGTCTAAAATTTCTTTCCGTTTTTCAACAGTGAATCTTAGATTTAAAAAAGTTTCCGCGATCAGAACGATCGTATAACCTGCAGCGTATAGAGTATCGTTCGCTTTTTCTTTAAAGGAATCCAACATTTCGATTAAAGCCTAATCCACCAAAAAATCTGCACAGTGGTCTTATCCTTTGTTTTTTCTAATCCGAATAGACCGTATAAAAATTGATAAGATGTTTTTTCTGGAGTAGAACTGTATTCCACAAGCAAAGGCACATGGATATGCAATTCTTCTTCGTTCCATCTCTGGGTATAAAGCCTCATTAAAAAAGAGAGCCTTTTTTCTCCATTGGCTAATTTTTGATACTCAACAATGGACCAGACCGGATCCCAGATCCTTTCCACAAGTTCTGATTTTATCGGAAATAAAGAAAGAAAATTCCAAGTCAGGTTCCCTTCTCTGTCTTCATGCCAACGGAAGAGTGGCCAGAGTTTATAATAATTTTCTTCTCTTCCCCACTGAACATAAGTTCTATTTGTTCTCCACCAAAATGGGATAAAATAAGTTTCAGAAGATTTAAGATGATGACTATCTGTACTCAAGCGAAAATAGAATGGAGTGAAAAATCTGGTCTCCTTATACGCGAATCTATAATATCCGTAAAAAGGAAATATGATTAACTTTCTGTAATCCTCGTCATCATTCTGACCATACTGAAAAAGGAAAAATAGGACATTTAGATCTTTTTCATGGGTTCTTTTATCATATCCATACGAAAACAAAGAACCTAAAATTGGGAACCATAGAAATGCTCTAGCCTTCATATTTCCGAATTCTGAATCCTTGGAAAGATAGAAGGGCCAAAACATCTTGTAAGTAAAGGGCTCTCGCTTATCTTCGTTGATACTTCCCCATTGGAAAAATGGCCAAAGAATAGAATAACGTTCGTACTTTCCTTTATGGATCTTGTGAGAGTAAAAGGGAAAGATTCTCAGATCGTTTCTGACTTCCGAACCTCCCCACATAACGAGTGGCCATAAAATCCCATGAGCGTTATAATTTTTATACTTCCAATTGGAATAAAGGGGGAAAAGTGTAAAGTTCAGCTCAGAATAACTGGCCTTACCTCGGAGCCTTCCGAACAAAGGAAAAAATCCGAAATAGGACTCCCTGGCGGTTTCCCCTTTTCCCCAGATTAGAAGTGGAGAAAGCGTGTCCTCATCCCAACCTAGATCATCATGGTAGGTTTCAGTTCCACTAATGAAGAATAGAAAACTCCAGACCCTCCAATAGTCCGTCTTTTCTGAATAATAGATCGGGAATAAAAATGTATCATATCTATAATTAGATTTTGTTTCTTTATAAGTGGAGAAGAATGGTCTGAAGATTTGTTCTTCTTCCCCCAATCTTTTTTCGGATTGGTATAAGAACCAAAACTGTTTGTATTCGGAAGGATAAGGAGAAACCGGTTTGAAAGGGTATTCCGAAAATAGACTTTCCGTACAAACTAGGAAGAAAAGGATCAGTACTAGATTCTTATTTATCATTCTTCCCAGAAAATCCTAAGCAACAGGGGATTAGATCATTGAAAATTGCAGTTTTATTCGGCGGAACTTCCACAGAACACGAAATTTCCCTGCGCACAGGCACTTTCATAAGTAAAACTTTGTCTGCCATGGGACATTCGGTCAAACCCATTCTGATTTCTCGGGACGGCAGATGGGTGATCCCTAAAGAGTATCGACCCGAGTTTCCGGAAGGAAATTCCAAAGGTCCGGAAGAATATCTAAAAGAATTCGAAGAACTTCATTCTACGAATGCCGGCGCATTTTCTTCCTTAGATTGTGATGTAGCATTTTTAGGATTACATGGAACCAGCGGAGAAGATGGTTCTGTCCAAGGTTTCTTAAAAGTTCTTGGAATTCCATTCACCGGTTCAGACGTAAAAGCATCTGCACTTGCAATGGACAAGATCAGAGCCAATCGATTATTCCAACTTGCAGGAATGTCTGTAGCTCCGTTTTGGGAATTGAGAAAAAAAGAATATTCTGAAAATCCGACTTCGGTCGAAAATTCAGGATTAGAATATCCTCTTTTTCTAAAGCCTGTAGAAGGTGGCTCTAGTTTTCATACATTCAGGATAGAAGGACAGGAAGATCTTCGTAAAAGACTGCCTGAATTTTTCGAAGCGGAAGAACATGCGATCTTGCAAAAATTCCTAAAAGGAACAGAAGTTTCCTGTGGAGTTTGGGAAAAAAAAGAAGGTTCCAAAAAAATACTCGAAGCTCTTCCTCCTACTGAGATCATCCCAGGGGGAGAATTTTTCGACGTGGAATCCAAATATAAACCTGGACTTTCCCAAGAGATTACTCCCGCTCGTTTGCCTGAAAAGATTATCTCCAAGATCCAAGAACAATCAATACTTGCTCACAAAACTCTAGGATGTGAAGGATATTCTAGAACAGATTTTATAATCGTAGGAGAAACTCCGTTCGTTCTGGAAACAAACACGTTACCCGGAATGACGGAAACTAGTCTGATCCCTCAACAGGCGAAAGCGGCCGGGATTCCAATCCAAACATTGTACCAATCTTTGATCGACCAAGCCTTAGAAAGAGCAGGGAAAATTCCGGTTGCTTAGTTTCGCACGAAGACACTAAGTTCAAGGAGTTTCAGGAAAACACTTAGTGTTCTTCGTGGTCTTTGTGTGAAATGAAAACTATCTGATCTGAAATAACGCCAACTTTGCAAAAAAGTTCGGACTGAATTTTACTTGTTTTAGATCTGTGAAGAATGCTCTGTCTTCTACAGTGAAACCACGGATATCGCAGAACTCCTGAAAGTCTAAAACGGATAAAAAATGTAGGTTTGGTGTATTGAACCAACGATAAGGAAGAAGATCTGTAACAGGAGTTTTTCCCTGGAACAAGATCCTAAAACGAACTTCCCAGTATCCAAAATTCGGGAAAACAATGATTACACGTTTTCCGATCCTTAAACATTCCTTGATAATATCTCCAGGGTGTCTAGTTTCTTGGATGGTCTGATTTAAGATCACATAATCAAAACGTTTGTCTTCGTGATGATTTAAACCTTCGTCAATATCTCCGTGATGAACATACACACCTTTACGGATACATTCTACAATTGCGTCCTCGTCCTTCTCTATCCCTTGTCCTCGAATCCCTTTTTGTTTTAAAAGATAGAGAAGATCCCCATTACCACAACCAAGGTCTAAAACCCTGGAACCTGGTGAGATCGTATCTAGAATATATGCAAAGTCCGGTCTTTCACTCAAAGTGGTGCTACTTAAGATCTTAGAATCAATCATTCGTTCACCGGCATATTTAAAAAACCTCGGATTACATCCTCTTGTCTTTGGTTCGGAAGAAGAAAACTATCATGACCTTCGTTCGTAGTAAGTTCTACATAAAAGACTCTTTTATCGGATGCTTCCAAACTTTTAACGATCTCTCTGGATTGAGAAGGAGGGTAGAGCCAATCGGAACTATAAGAGACTACTAAAAATCTGCATTGAGCAGGACTAAGTGCCTTAGTAAGCTCTTGTCCTTTTCCTAAACTGAAATGATCCAAGGCCTTGGTCACATAGATATAAGAATTTGCATCAAAACGATCTACGAAACTTTCTCCCTGATAGATTAGATAACTTCCGACTGCAAAATCAGAATTTAGCAAGTTTCCTAAAGGTGGTTTCCTGCCGAATTTTTCTCTCATCTTGTGGTCGGAAAGATAAGTGATATGACCCATCATTCGAGCAAGTGCAAGACCTTTTCTTGGAGTCGCACTATCTTCATACAATCCATTATTCCAATTCGGATCGGAAAGGATTGCCTGTCTTCCCACTTCATTAAAAGCGATCTGCATTGCAGAATGTTCTGCGGAGGAGGCTAGGATAATACAATTCTCTAAAGCATCCGGATAAGAAATACTCCATTGTAAAGCCTGCATTCCACCCATAGAGCCGCCAGCCACACAAAGTAGTCTTTCGATACCGAAAGATTCTACTAAAAGTTTTTGAGCAGCCACCATATCCTTGATGGAAACGAAAGGAAAGCTGGAACCATAAGGTTTTCCGCTGATTGGATTGATACTCATTGGTCCTGAAGAACCCTTACATCCACCGATCACATTAGAAGATATTACGAAATATTGATTTGTATCAAACGCTTTGCCGGGACCAATATATTCATCCCACCAACCAGGACGTTTTTCTGATTCAGAATGAAAGCCTGCTGCATGAGCATCACCAGAAAGTGCATGGCAGATCAGTATTGCGTTGTCTTTATTCGGAGAAAGTGTTCCGTAGGTTTCATAAGCAACTACGGTGGGAGAAAGAACGGATCCGTTGTCCAGGCGTAGATCTCCCAGCACTGCGGTTTTAGGTTCTACTATTCCTATCGATTGATTCGATCCCATGATTTAAGTTCCAAATAACTAAGCCACTTTCCTTTTTCAGACGATCTCAAGCAAGCTTGAGAAAGTAAAAAGAGAAAGTGGCCGATTATTAGACGATTTTTTGGACGGAGTCGGAAGTCACACCTTTTTCAGTGCTTCATCCAAGTCCGTGATAATATCGTCTATATGCTCCAGACCTACGGAGAGTCTGATAAACTCAGGAGTTACACCCGCAGCCAATTGTTCCTCTGGACTCAACTGTTGGTGAGTAGTAGAAGCCGGATGGATCGCAAGTGATTTTGCATCACCTACGTTTGCGAGCAAGGAGAATAATTCCAGACCGTCTATCAACTTCTTCGCTTCCGGAATTCCACCTTTTACTCCGAATCCAATGATCGCCCCGAACAATCCTCTGGTATGATATTTTTTAGCCAGAGTATAGTTTTTGTCAGTTGGAAGACCAGGGTAGTTCACCCAAGACACCTTAGGATGTTTAGAAAGATATTCCGCAACTTTCTGAGCATTCTGAGAGTGTTGAGTGATCCTCAAAGGAAGAGTTTCAATACCTTGTAGGATATTAAACGCGTTAAAAGGAGAAATTGCAGGTCCTAAATCTCTTAAACCTTGGACACGAGCCTTGATGATAAAAGCGATATTCACTCCACCAAAAGGTTCAAACTTACCGAAAACATCCCAGAATTTCAGGCCATGGTAGCTTGGATCCGGTTCGGTGAAGTTCTTAAATTTACCGTTGCCCCAGTTGAATTTACCTGAATCTACGATGATCCCACCGATGGAAGTTCCATGACCTCCCAAAAACTTGGTAAGCGAGTGAACCACCACATCTGCGCCAAAATCGATAGGGCGGATCAGATAAGGAGAAGGTAAGGTATTGTCGATTACAAGTGGAACTCCTGCATCGTGGGCAACCTTAGCAACCGCTTCAATATCCAGGGTATCCAACTTAGGATTTCCTAAGGTTTCGGCAAAAATAGCTCTAGTCTTGTCATTGATCGCTTTTTTGAAATTTTCCGGATTGGATTGGTCCACGAAATGGACTTTGATCCCTAACTTAGGGAAGGTATAGTGGAGAAGGTTATAAGTTCCTCCATAAAGAGAGGAAGACGCTACGATCTCCTGTCCAGCCTCTACTATATTCAAAAGTGCTAATGTTTCTGCGGACTGACCGGAAGCAGTCGCAAGTGCCGCAACTCCACCTTCTAATGCTGCAACTCTTTGCTCTAAAACATCAGTAGTTGGGTTACCGATCCTTGTATAAATATTACCGAATTCCTGGAGACCGAATAGTCTCGCTGCATGATCCGTGTCCTTAAAAACATAGGACGTAGTTTGGTAGATAGGGACTGCCCTGGATGTGGTTGTTGGATCCGGGGCCTGTCCTCCGTGAAGAACGATTGTTTCTGGTTTATAGTTTCTTGCCATCGCTAGGGCTCCTTTTCACTGAATGTAGAAATTTACTCTACAATGTCTATCTAAAATTTAATAAATAAGATAAAATAACCGCTATAGCGAACAAAGGGGAGAAAACGCTGAATTTGAAATTTCTTTACGAAATCCATCCCTTAAGAAATGGAAGTCCCTAAATTTTGGAAAATATTTTCTAAAATACGAGAAATGTTCCTGTTTTATTGGTTTTTCAACGCAAGGTTCTGATAGAATCGGTTCGTCGTTTAGATTCTGCTGGTTTGATACGATACTAGTGGTACTATTTTTGGATGAATTGAAATACGGTTCCCGGAGATATTCCGGCTCAAATATGAAATTAAACTTTTTGAATTTAGTTAAAAGATCTCTTATACTTCCGGGAATTCTACTTCTCTCCCTTTATTTAGTTCCAGGCGAAGAACTTGAAGCCCAACTTTGGATGCCTCCAGGAAGACAGTTCATGCAGCCTCCTGATCCATTCACATTTGATGCAGGGGTGAACAAGTTTAATAACGATTATTATCTATATCTTGCTCCTACCTTAAATTTGAATTTCGGAGGAGAATTCGGACTATCGCTCACAGCTCCGATGAACTTTCTCGCATACGATCAAGACCCAAAAGATCCAACCTTAAAAGTTGGAAGCATTCGTAAGATCGACTACGATCAGAAGAGCGATTATTTAAGACTAATCAATAATATTTGGTATGGAACCTACGGACTTTATAAACCTGGGGAGACTACCTTCTCCTTTTATGCCGGAAAACTTTTTGATGGATATATAGGACACGGGACCATAGTAAACCGTTATGTGAATAACCAGAGGATAGACATTTATAATGTGGGTTTGATGGCTGATTTTAATAATGATTATGGCGGAGTGCAGGTATTCACAAACTCTGTATATACTCATGAGATCGGTGCGGCCAGAGGATATGTTCGTCCATTTGCAATCGCATTCAAATTATTTGATCTATTCACAGGCAGATCTCAGTTATTCGGGATGTTACAACTTGGACAAGGAAACGTAGCAGACGAAGCAGGTAGAAAAAAAGTCTACGAAGAAGCTGGGGTAGATCCGGAAGACAGAGAAAAATACAGGGCATTAGTCGAGGACCAAAAAACCCACCAGATGAGGGAAGAAATGATCCCCATCGAGAAAAAGCCCGAATCTCGTAAGGAAAAGTTAAAAGAATTCTTCAATCAGGACAATTTCGCCAATAGATTCTCTATCGGATATACAACCGCTTTTGATACAAAGGCACCTACGCAACTTGCATTCGACACCACCGGTCGTTTACGTTTGGATACTAATAATAATCCTCTAGTAGAACAGTCGGAAAAATTGGTCATCCAAGGTATGGATGCAGAATACAAACTTATCAGTTCAAAGTATGTGGAGATCACCCCTTACTATGATGTAAATACGATCAAAATATTGAATTCCAAAGGAACTCATACCGGTGCAATGTTCCGCTTCGGTGGAAAAGATATCTACGCAAAGATCAAACCTGAATACAGGAATATGGATGCGAATTATATTCCAATGTACTTCGACAGTTTTTACGAGTTAGAAAGATACCAAGCGAATGTGAACTCTCAGCTTCCAGTGACAAAGTTAGAAGCTGCTAAACTTTTGGATCCGGATGCAGCCAGACTCAAAGGATATTTCACATCCGTAGTGTTTAGTTTTTATAGAGTATCTTTGGAAGCAAACTATGAGAATTATTCGGGACCGAATAATTCCAGGATATTCGTAGGTTTATATTTCCCGATAGGTTCCTTATTCATGATCTCCGGATATTATACACGTAAGAATTTTGATCAGAATAAAGACGCATTCAAGGTGGATGATAATTCAGTGGGAGCAATAGAAGCTGCGTTGAATTTAGGATTTATCGCAATCAGAGTTCAAGATATTCGCAGATGGGTTTACGATAGCACATCTAATAGTTTCGTAGCACAAGACGAGCAAAAGGTTCTATTCTCTAACTCTTTGTCCTTCTAATAATTAGTAGGAACAGAGTTTTCCCATTGGGAAAGGAAGAAGGATACAGCCTGTTCCGATCTTAAAACGGAAGAAGAAAGATGTATCCCTGGGATATTTGATTTTCTGAATATTTCGAGTTCTGCTTTCGTCCAGCCGGGTTCCGGTCCTACCAAAATAGAATATTCTTTTTCATCCAAGGGAAGAAACTCTTGGATAGATTTTCCTTTTTTATCTAAATAAAAAAACTTACGGGAAGAAGAACTCACTATTTCGGAAATGGACTCTTTCTTTTCAAAACTAGTCTTTTTTCCCGGTGGAATAAATCCAAGTTCGAACCTAGGAAGGAACACATTACCACCTTGTTCCATTCCTAGGATCAGTTTTTCTTTTATATTCTCTTCCTTCCAAACAGGGGAGGTGAGATATTCCGTTCTAGAAAGTGTAGCAAGTCTGAATTCAAGAGATTTTACTCCCCAAACACCTGCAAGTTCCAAGATCTTTTCTACGGTGGGAGGTCTTTGTACGGAGACGATCAGATGGATACTGGGACTTCTTCTTTTCGGTTTTATAATGCGGGTATAAGATCCTAAAATTTCCTCGGAGCTTATCTTAAGAATTTTAAAAATCCCTAAACTAGTATCCAATAGACCGGCCTTGATCTTATCACCTTCTTTCTTTTGTAAAACTTTTAGGATATGAACGATCCGATCCTTACTAGAGATCTTAAATTCTCCGGTCCCAGACTTCTGAGAGGGATCCAATAGAAGATAGTTCATAAGTTTAAATTTCTACTTGGGGAGCCTTATCATCTTCTTCTCCTGGAGTTGGAACAGAAGGTTCCTGGGTCTCAGGAGTATTCCAATTTGGAACAGAATCATTCCAGCTTTGAGAGGAAAAGAAACAAGCTCTTGCGATCCCGATAAGGATCAAAATGAATAGAATATATTTTGCGAGTAATGCACCGAAACCTGTGCGGTTTGGATCATTATAATTTTCGAATGAGCCAGTACGTTCGCCAGGATTTTGCCAACCGTAAGAACTGTTCCGGCTAAATCTGGATTTGATGGATTGGAATTTATCCTCTAAAAAACGAAAAAATCCCCGTACTGAACGGGGACTCTTAGTGCCGGAGTCTCCTCCGGGAAGATCGTATCTTCCGCCTCTAAAACTGGCCGGGTCTTCCGGATCAAAAACGAAAGAATGATAACATCTAGGACACCGAACAGTCAGTTTTCCCAAATCTAAGGGAATCCTGAGTTCGGTGCCGCAGGAAGAACAAGGAAGAATATACCGCACTTAGCTTAGTATTTCAGGGATTCCTTGAGCGTGTTTACGTTCTCTTTGTAGTTCTCATTACCTAATTGGTCGTTATAATCGAAAATTTTGGTAAATAATCTGTCGAACGAATCCAAATGTTTAATGTAGAAAGTCTTTTTGAAAGAGTTACGGATAGGGTGGGTCTTAGTATTTTCTACGTTAGCAAGAACGTATTTACCAACACCTTTTTCGCTAGGAGTTTCCGGGCGACCACCTTCAGGATAACCGTTCTTTTGATAAAAAAGTTCGATTTTGTCGTTATGACCTGGCTGATCGTTCGGAGCTCTGTCGATGATCTCGGAAACCGATTTATCTTCGATCAGGAAGTTATTCTTATAAACTCTACTGATAATTTTGCTGATTTTACGAGGAGGTTCCATTCTTGGATCAGGATCGTTTGAGTTTGGTCCTTCGAAGTAGATTTCCATATATTTGGAAAGTCCACCTTGAACGATCTTACCTTGGCCTCTTTCCTCGTCCTTAATGAAATCGTAAACTTCGACACGGATACAGTTATTAGCTGCATCTTCTTGTGCGTTACTGGTGGAAACCACACATTCGTCGTTGTTTGCTTTTCCTTTGAAAAGAACAGTTCTGAACGGAAGAACACGTACTTTCATTTTCATGAGTACTGTATGACGTTTTAGTCTTTCATTAAGAGCTGTAACTCTTTGATCCAGACCTTTTTCCGTATCAAGGATAGCCGCACCGGTTTGACCGTCTTCCTTCTTTTGAGCTTGGTTGTCTTGAGCGTTGAGTATGCCTGCGATTGAAAAAATTGCCAGGCAAAATGCGATTTTGCGTTTCATTGTACCCTATTTCCTTGGTCTCTTCTGCGTTTGAGTTTCCCGAAAGTCGAGAATACCCTGTCTCTAGTATCGGTAAAATAGACTCCCGATTAAATCGAAGACTTACATTTTCGCACCGAAAACGTTTATTTTCCTGATTTTGAACTCGTTTCCAGATACAGTTCATAGGGGGGAGGAGTCGGTTTCAATCCTTTTTCGATCAGGTTGGCAGCCCATCTCCTTTCTACAAAATCGCAGAAATCCCTTAAATCCCGGCCAGAATACGATCCTAATCGTTGTGAAATTGTTAAACGCTCGGAATCCTGTAAATGTTTAGCATAATTTCCTAATATCGCAGCTTTTTCTTTTTCGTTCGGTAAGGGGAAGAATACGGATCTGTCAAATCTAGAAACCAAAGCCTTGTCCAGGTCCTGTTTTCTGTTTGTGGCACCCAGGGTGATTGATTTTTGTCCCCCTTCGAAACCATCCAGTTTTCGTAATAATACGGATAGAATGTTACGGGTTGCCTCAAATAGGCCGTCATCCCTGGATCCGGCCAAGGAATCTATTTCATCTAAGAATAAAAGACAAGAAGGGAATAGGGAAGCAACATCGAAGACATAAGCCATGTTCTGGGCGCTTTCCCCATAATATTTACTTAAAATAGATTCCACCGGCACATAGATAAGAGGGATCTCTGTCATACAGGAAATCACCTTTGCCATGGTGGTTTTTCCGACTCCTGGTTCTCCTTCTAAAAGGATCGCTCTTGGTTTCGTTCTTCCTGGAAATTTACGGGTGAGTTTAGAAAGTTCCTCGAGGGTTTCCGGAGATTTAAGAGGAAGTATAATGGATTCTAATATTTGTCTTTTGACATCTTCGTAACCGGCGATGGTCTCGAATGTCATCCAATCTCCCTTCTTCTTTGCTTCTATTGGATCGAATACATCGATTCCTAATCTGAGTAGAAGTTCCTTTGGATTCTGGACAGACTCTTGTTTGGCAAGTCTGAGATATTTGAATAGATCAATTGCAGAAAAAATTTCCTCTCTGTGGAAATCTCCTTTTTTAGTGATCTCTATTTTGCTTTGGTTCCTTCCCGCATAGAATCTGAACTTTGCATTGTCTAGAATATTTTTGGTCTCGAATAAATTCTCATTCAACGCTTGGAGGCAAACATATCCAGGTTCGAACGTATGGATCCTCAGATTTTCTATATGGTTTCGAACGATCTGGAGACAATCCAGTAATTGTGCTTTGTCTGCACCTGGGATGGGAAATTCTATCCTGAGATCTTTTTTATCCGGTAAAAACGCAGGAAGTTCGGAGTCCTTGACCCCTAGACCTTTTAGTTCCGAATAAAGCAGGTTTTTGGCCTGGGTAAAATCCAGAATATTTCCGGAATTTCGTAGGGGCGCAGTGGTCAAATCTTCAGGTTTCATTCTTTCTTCCCTAGAATTTCTCTTGTATAATCTTTCGGTTCTGTCGAAGAATTTAGAAAGAACCTTTGGAGGCAAGTCCTAATGGGTGAAGGCTCCCTTTCACAAGACGATATAGACGCATTACTAACCGGGTCCAGTCCGGGAGGTGGGGGCGGTGGCTCAGCTGATTTTAACCTGAGCGGAGAATTGGATTCCCTATTAGGAGATTCTGGTGGCGGAGCTGGCGCTTCTACTTCTCCAGCATCCGGAGGAGCTCCATCTTTCGCGGATATTGCTGCGGCTTTGGGACCTTCTTCTACACCGGCTCCCCCAAAAGCAAGTGCTCGTTCTAGTTCCGTTTCTTCCAATACAGCAAACTTAAATCTACTATTAGATGTTAATGTGGCGCTTACTGTGGAATTGGGTAGGACCAATATGTACATTAAAGATGTCCTAGGTTTGAACGAGGGTGCCGTTGTGGAACTAGACAATGCAGTCGGAGAAGACTTAGATATTTTAGCAAACGGCAAACTGGTTGGAAAGGGAAAACTGGTTTTATTGGATGATTATTACGGCATTCGAATTACCGAGATAGTAGATCCATCTAGAAGAATGCTCTAGGGTGAATGTTCGTATCCGGAAGACCTTTCCGGATACGATGATATTCTTAAGCCTTTTTGTCCTCGCTTCCGAGAACTGACTTCATCACAGATTTAAAATTAGATAGGTTTAACGGAAGAACAAGCTCTGTTCTATCCTGTCCTAATTTTTCTACCTCTTTAATAAATCTCTGAGCGATCCTAAGTTTTACCGCCTCTTTTCCGCCTTTTGTTTTGATGGAAGAAGCAAGTAATTCAATACCTTTTGCGGTAGCAGTTGCAATGAATTCAATTTCAGCAGCTTGTCCTTCCGCCTCATTGATCCTTTTTTGTTTTTCACCCTCGGATTTATTGATCGCTTCTTCTTTAATACCTAAGGAGCGGTTGATCCTAGAATCTCTATCTCCTTCTGACAGAGAGATCTGCGCCTTCTTGGTAATCTGTGCTTTTTTCTCCCTTTCCATTGCTTCTATAATAGATTTAGGAGGAGCAATGTTTACGATCTCATAACGATTTACGCGAACACCCCAAGGTTCTCCTGCTTGGTCTAGAACTTCTAGGATCTTACTATTGATCACTTCTCTGGTTTCGAAAGTTGTATCCAGATCCATGGTTCCAATGATAGCTCTCATTGTAGTTTGTACAAGCTGAGTCACTGCAAATCTATAATCTTCTATCCCGTAACTTGCTTTTTGAGGATCGAGTACTCTCAAATAAAGAATCCCGTCCATCTCCACTTTAACGTTGTCTTTTGTGATACAAGTTTGGGGAGGAACATCTATCGCTTGCTCTTTTAAAGTATGATAGTATGCATCATAATCTATAAAAGGGATTAGAATATGAAACCCCGCATGAAGGGTTCTGCTGTATTTTCCGAGTCTCTCTACGATGATACATTCTTGAGCAGAAACAATTCTCAAAGAACGATACAGTTTATAGGCAAGGTAAAGTAAAAACCCGAGCCAAAATATCCATAAAAATACTGAAACAAACATATTAAGTATTACTCCTTCTCTGAATCCAGTCCTGGGAATTTGTTGGTCACTTTGGAGATTCCTTCAAAGAAACCGACTACGTTTGCCATTTCCGTAGGAAGAACTGTGGTTTTAGCTTTTTCTAAAATGATACCTAGGCCTGAGAGATAATCTTCTGTGATCTGAAGGTTGACTGCTTCTGATCCGCCTTCATTCCCGGTGGCTTCCGCGATCTGTTGGATCCCTTTTGCTTTTGCTTTTGCAATGAATTCAATCTCCTTAGCTTTACCTTCTGCCTCGTTTACCTTCTTGATCTTTTCACCTTCGGAAAGATTGATTGCTTCTTGTCTTTCTCCCATAGAGCGATTGATCCTAGATGCTTTTTCTCCCTCTGATATGGTGATCTCAGCACGTTTTACTCGTTCTGCTTTTACTTGTTCTTCCATCTCATGAAGGATCTCTTTAGGTGGAGAAATGTTTTTGATCTCGTAACGAGTTACCTTGATTCCCCAAGGATCTGTTGCCTCATCTAATGCACGGACCACGTTTGCATTGATATCGTCTCTTTCGGAGAATGTATGGTCCAATACCAATTTACCAATCTCGGAACGAAGAGTGGTTTGGGCTAGCTGGATCGTTGCGTTTCTAAAATTCTCGATCTCATAAGAAGCTTTATAAGCATCCATGACCCTTATATACAGAATACCATCCACCAAAATGGAGACGTTATCCTTGGTAATACAAGTCTGAGGAGGAATATCGATAGCGATTTCCTTTAAGAGCTGTTTGTATCTGATCTGGTCTATGATCGGAATGAGAAAATGAAAGCCCGCACCAAATGCTCCACGGAACACTCCCAGCCTTTCCACTACAAAACTGTACGTTTGGGGAACGACAATACAGGTTTTCATAATGAGGTAGATTACCGCTATAACGATCAGCGTAAAAAATAGAAATGGGTCCATTTTGTTAGTTTCTAACTCCTATTTAATAATGATTATATTTCCGGAAGCTCTATCGGCTCCACAACGAATGTAAGGTTTTCTCTCTCTAAGATCCTGGCTCTTTTTCCTGCAGGAATACGTTTGGATTTACTGATCGCATCCCATTCGGTTCCCTGGAATACGACCCTTCCACCTTTCCTTTCTACAAGAATATCTTTGGAAACTAACACGATCCTTCCTGGACCTTCTTCCGGATTGAGAGCTACTTTTTCAGAAGAAGAAGGAAAAAATTTCCTAAGGAAACTTCCTCCTATCCAGATTAGAATTCCTGAAAGTGCCGCCCAGACGATTGCTTGGGTCCAAAATCCACTTTCATAAAAATAGGAAATACTTCCTACAATCGTCGCGGAAAGTCCTAAAAAGAATACAAAGGTTCCAGGGACAAAAAGTTCCGCCACCATGAGTATGATCCCGGACGCGATCCAAAGATAAGAGAGGTTATGTCCGTCTTGTAAAAAGTCCATGGTTTTTAGGTAGAAGAAAGGGGAAAAATTCTATTTTCAAAAACATTCCCGTCCATATTCTTAGCGGGAGTGATGAGAAAAATTTGGATTCGTCTTGGAATCGGACTACTAGCCATATTCCTTGCTCTTCAGTTAATCCCCGTCCAACCTCCGTTGGGAAAGAATGCTAATGAAATCAAAACGGAAGAACGCGTCAAAAAGATTTTTCGAAAGTCTTGTTATGACTGCCATTCGGATCTAGTTCAATGGCCTTGGTATTCTAAGGTTTTTCCGGTTTCTTTGTATATCTCTCATCATATAGAAGAAGGCCGTGAAGAATTGAATTTTTCGGAATGGGAAAGTTTAAAACCGGAAAAAAAGGCAGATCTGGCTGAAGAAATATTAGAAGAAGTCGAAGAAGGTCATATGCCTCCCAAGGATTATATTTTCTTACATTCAAACTCTAAACTGGATCAGGAAGAGATAGAGATCTTAAGAGACTGGCTCCAAACTTTTGCGGAAAATCAATAAGGCATCGAAATCATTTTAATGAACACACCTGAGGACAAGAATTCTAAACTTTGGGGAGGAAGATTTAAAGAAAAAGCTTCTTCCATAATGGAAAGGATAGGAGAATCCATTTCCTTCGACCAAAAATTATACAAGGAAGATCTAGAAGGAAGTAGGGCTCATGCCAGGATGCTTGCAAAGATGGGCATCTTAAATTCCACGGAATTAAAAGACATACTAGATGGATTAAATCAGGTAGAAGAAGAAATAGAATCCGGAAATTTTAAATTCAGTTCTGAGTTGGAAGATATTCACATGCATGTGGAATCCAGACTTACAGAATTGAAAGGAGAAGTAGGGAAAAAATTACATACTGCAAGATCTAGGAATGATCAAGTATCCCAAGATACAAGGCTTTATGTAAGAAATCGTATCCAAGAAATTCTAGTTCGTTTGGATTCTTTGAGAGAAGCTCTTCTCGAACAGTCTTCTAAAAATATAGATACGATCATTCCTGGTTACACACATTTACAAGTTGCACAACCGATCAGAGCCTCTCATTTTTTATTGGCTTATTTTTGGATGTTCACCCGCGACCTTGAGTTTTTCGAATTTGCTCAGAAGACTGCAAACATTCTAGTTTTAGGCTCCGGTGCGATGGCAGGAGTGAATTACCAAAACGATAGGGAGTTTTTAGCCTCTGAATTAAAGGTAGATTCAATTTCTCCAAATAGTATGGATGCGGTTGCAAGCAGGGATCATCTTTTGCAATTTTTATCTGCAGCGGTCCAAACCATGCTACATGCTTCACGCTTTTGTGAGGATATAATCATCTATTCTTCCCAGGAGTTCGGTCTCGTAAAACTGCCCGATTCACTCACTACCGGATCTTCTATCATGCCCCAGAAAAAGAATCCGGATATCGCAGAACTGATCCGCGGAAAATCCGCGAGGGTGGCTGGTAATCTAAATCATTTAATCGGTCTCTTAAAGGGATTGCCTCTTACATACAATCGTGATTTACAAGAAGACAAGTTAGCTGTTTTTGATGCTGTGGAAACTGTTCTATTAAGTCTGGAAGGTTTAGAAGCAATGGTTTCAGAAATGCAATTCAGACCGGAAAGAGGAGAAAGATCCTTGAAGGAAGGTTTTGCCACTGCTACAGATTTGGCCGACTTCCTAGTGGGAGAGAAAAAAGTCCCATTCAGAACGGCTCACGAACTTGTAGGAAAACTCGTCTCCGAATGTGTGGAAAGAAAAGAGAATTTATTCACGATCTCAGAAGAGGTCCGAAAAGGAATTTCTCCTTATTTTACGGGAGAAGAATATTCCAAGGCTGTAAGTCTGGAACTTTCTACGGACAAAAAATCTAGTTATGGTGGAACTTCCAGGACTAGACAGTTGGAACAATTAGGACTCGCGAAACAATCTATCAAATCAATCCAAAGGAATACGAAATGAATTATCTGAATGTAAAATCTAAATCTAAGATCGGAATTGTCGGATCTTTAGCATGGTTTACGATTTTATTATTTTCTTTTGCCTGTAAGGCAAATCCATATGCGGAACAAAGATATGTTCCGGAAGCATATAGCCCTGTCGAGGTTGTAGTAAAAAAAGAAGAAAAACCTCGTGTGGCTCTTCCTGAAAAACCCGCTATTTATGCTCTGATAGAAAGTACCCAAGGAAATATGCTTTTCGAACTTTATGATAAGGATGCTTCGAAAACAGTCCAAAACTTTATCGATCTTGCACAAGGAGAGAAAGAATTTACTCTGCGTAACGGCCAACCTCAGAAAAGACCATTTTATGATGGATTAACCTTTCACAGAGTGATCGAAGGTTTTATGATCCAAGGGGGATGTCCTTACGGAGATGGATCTGGAACTCCTGGATACAGATTTGCTGACGAGATCAATGCTGCAAGCCTAGGCTTAGACCAAGCTAAAATAGGACAGTCACAATATTATACCGGTTACCTTTACAGATACATAGGCGGTGAACTTGGAATTCGTAGCCAAAGAGAAGCAGACGAAAGAAGAGAAGAGCTTGAAAGCAATTTAGAGAAGGCCAAAAATCTTTCGGTTATGGAGATCCTATATAGATTAGGATATCGTTATAATAATGTTGTGAAAAGTAAAAAGGCAATCAAAGGAGCATTGGCAATGGCGAATGCCGGGCCAAACACAAACGGTTCTCAATTTTTTATCAACCAAGTAGATACTCCTCATTTGGATGGATTGCATACTGTATTTGGACAGATCGTACAGGGTGCAGATGTAGTGGATAAGATCATCGCTTCCGGAAACGGTAAAACTACCATTCGCAAAGTGTCCATCTACGATAAGAGGGCAAAATAATGAGTACTTCCCTGGACCAAAATCCTATCTTTCTTTCGGTTGCTCGAGAGATACAGGGCTCTGGGTCCACGGGAAGAATATTAGAAAAACTTTCCGGGTTGCAGGTGGACGATTCCAGAGGCGGAGAAATGTTCCCTGAGATCCGGAATAAAAAAGACACTGCTTGGGACTTCCGCTCAGTAGTTTCAGTAGTAAGACTGATCCAACAAAACAGGCAATCAGTCAGCCATTCTTATGAAGAAGCAATGGCTCGTTACAGCAAAGTAAATAACTTAACAGCAAAACGGAAAGCAAACGAAGAAGAAGTCAGGCTTAAACAGACTCTAACGGATTATATCCTAAAGATAGAATCCAATTTTGAAAAGAACGATAGGGCGGATGAGTCCATCTTCAAAGAGATTACCCGATTTTTCGATAGTTTGGAATCTGCTGAAAAACTTTCCGAATCCAATATTTCCAGCCTGAACTTATCTCCTAAGTCAGTGACCCAAATCGGGCCAATTCTGGAGAAATACGAGGAATGCTACCAGGAATACAGTAAACTTAAACCGGTTCTTGGAAGGCTGATCCGGATCGCAGACTATATTATAGAAGATGCAGAAGGCTGAAAAAGGCCTTGGTTTCCTCGATAATTTCCCGGATTTTTTAGCAGGTTTTGTCTCTTTTTGCCGAAATCTAAAATGTAGAGCTGAATAGCTCTCTAGGTCCGAAGTGTCGAAACCTGGAAAACCGGATTGAAATTTTAGAATGAAACGAATTCTGATCATACTAATTCTTTTGAATGCATTCAGCTTGGGATCTTATCCAAACAGGAATGCAAGGGGAGAAGTTTCCGAAAATTATATCCAAGCCCAAGGCATCGTGGATATCAAACTTCCTAAAATGCAGTTCCGAGAAAAGGAACCGATTTCTGCTGTACTTTCCGTTAGAAACACAGGAAATGAGGTCCTTAGAATTTTCCCTTATGGAAAAGATCTACGTTCCTTCCAGGTGATCGTAAGAGATGAAGACGGTAGAACAGTAACAAGATTAGAAGAAGAAAGAAAACAAGATCCTGTCTTAAGAAGAAGGAACAAAGTCGAGAATCTCGTAGGTGACGAGGTCAAAGAGATCATTCTTCATAAAGACGAAACATTTTCAAAAGAGATCAGAATCGATCATTTATACGAATTAGAGCCTGGCAAAAAATATTTTGTAACCGCTTACTTCTATCCTAATATCTCCGAATATGGAGACCATTTTGTAAGATCAGAAAGCCATCCTTATTTCAGCGTAGAAGAACGTAAAAAAGATTGGGTTCTTCCTGGAGTTCCTTACCAAGATCCAACAACAGACGGATTAGAGCCGGAAGAAGTGATCCATCTATTCTTAGGTGCTGAAAAAAAGAAAAACTGGAAGCTCCATTTTAAATGGATCCATTTCCCAGAATACATACAAGCTTATGACAGATTTGCCAGAGATTGGCAACAATCGGAAGAAGCTGAAAAGGATTTTGTTCTGGAAGAATTTAGAAATTATCTAACTGAAAACAGATCCGGTATGTTACAATACTATAAGATCCTGGGAACGGAGAAGGTGAGTTCCAATCTTTCCAAAGTAAGAGTTGCAGTGGAAAGAAGAGTGAACAAGGTCCCTGTCCGATACGAATACGAATTTACTTTGAGAAGAATGCCGGAAGAAAACGGAATGTTCTGGAAAGTGGCTAATCTATTAGCGAAGGTAAGAAAATGACCGAGATATTATCCCAAGACGAGATAGACGCATTATTAAACGCGATCTCCAGTGGAGAAGTGGCGGAGGATGAGTATTCTTCCGTTGGGGAGCAGAAGAAGGTCAAAATTTACGACTTCAAACGTCCCGACAAATTTTCTAAAGACCAGATCCGTACTCTACAGATGATGCACGAGACCTTCGCTCGTTTGGCAACTACTGGACTTTCTGCTCAGCTTCGAGCTCTCGTTCACGTTCACGTTGCTGCGGTGGATCAGTTAACATACGAAGAATTTATTCGTTCTATTCCAAACCCAACCACACTTGCTGTGATTAACATGGACCCACTTAGGGGTTCCGCAATTTTAGAAATAGATCCTTCTATTTCATTTACGATCATTGACCGTTTATTCGGTGGTAAGGGAGAAACTGCAAAAATCTCTCGAGAACTTTCAGAGATCGAGATGAGCGTAATGGAAGGGATTATCGTTCGTATCTTGGGAAACATGAGAGAAGCCTGGTCAACTGTGATCGACCTTAGACCTCGTCTTGGTAACATCGAAACAAACCCTCAGTTCGCTCAGGTTGTACCTCCGAATGACATGGTGGTTTTGATCAACTTGGAGACTAAGATTGGTGAGGTAGAGGGATTGACCAACCTTTGTATCCCGTACATCACGATTGAGCCTATCATCAACAAACTTTCCGCTCAGTACTGGTATTCCTCCATTCGTAAAGGTGAGTTGGATGAGAACAGAGCAATCATCCAGGAACGTTTGGATCAGGTGCAAATTCCTGTGATCGCAGAAGTAGGTTCGGTAGATATTTCTATTTTGGATTTTATGAACTTAACGGTGGGTGATGTTGTAAAATTAGAAAACACAACTACCAGATCGGATATGCTTGTAAAAGTAGGAGAACGTAAGAAATTCAAATGTCTACCGGGACGTGTTGGAAATAGGTTAGCCATCCAGATCGGAGATAGGGTAGAAGATATTCCGGACGAATTACTTGGTTCCACTAGATCAGAACAAGAATATTGATCTGATCATCACAACCTGAAACTTTTGATTTAGATCAAAAGTTTCAACAAGGCACAAAAAAAGCGGGAAACAATTCCCGCTTTTGCTTTTTATAGAATATAGAAATCGGAAAACGATTACTTTCTCCAGTGAATACATTCACCGGGACATTCATCCATTTCCTTCTGAACTGTTTTCCAATCTTCCTCAGGGATCTGAGCTTGGTTAACATTCTCTCCTCCGATATGAGTCTCGGAAGTATCGTTATCGTCCATTTGAAAGTACTTAGGTAGATTGTCTGCACACTGGTTGCAAGAAGTACAGTTGTCCTTATCTACGTAGGCTATTTTGGTCATTCTGTCACTCCTTTGGAACTTTTTAGTTCTTCTATTTGGCGGTCTAGGGCTACAATTTCTAGACTGGGGCTATGGCGCAATACCTTTTCGTTTCAGATTCCGCCACTGATTGCCAGTCTCAACGCGATTTGAAGCCGTATATCGATTAGACAAGGTCCTTCCCGAATAATTCGATAGGTCGGTGTAAAAATGTGGACGGAAATTTCTTTCATCGATATTCTTCCCAAACCTATTTTAAGGGAGAATCAGAACTAAATGAAACGGATTGCCATAACCTTCTTTTTGGCCCTAAGCATTATAATTGTAGATTGTAAGAAAGCCAGAGAAGATCTCCAAGGTGGAGTGATCACATTCACCAAGGGAACAGTAAAAATATTTGATAAGGCCGGGAAAGAAAAAGCGGTTTCTGTGGATACTTTCCTTTTACCGGAAGATAAGATAGAAACCGGAAAAGATTCTTATGCAGACCTTCAATTGACTGAAGGAGTTCTTGTAAGGATCAAAGAAAATACAAGTCTCACTCTGAATAAAATTTTTATCGATTCTGCAAATGGAGAAACCTTCGCGGATATGGGGCTTACCAAAGGGAAAATTTTTACCAAGGTCGCAAACAAGCTGACGAAAACTTCCAAGTTCACAGTTTCCACTCCAACAGTCGTTGCTTCTGTTAGAGGAACTGAGTTCATTGTAGAAGAGACTGGTAAAGGAACAAGCACTAGAGTTTCTGACGGATCGGTCGAAGTTGCAGATGCGGATAATCCAGAAAGCCAAGCTATTGCCGACGCGGGTGAAAATGTTAGCTCTAATGGGGATACATTCAAAGAACAACCCTTAACAGAGGATGAAACCCAAGAGTTAAAAGAAGATTCCGCTACCATCCAATCTATTACGGAAGAACAAAGAGCACGTATCCAAGAGATCCTGAAAGATTTCCAAGAGAATAAGGCTCGTATCCTTCAAGGTTTGGAAGAGCAAAAACAAAGAAATAGAGAATTGATCGAAGGCGCAAAAGAAGAAAATCGTAAACTTCTTGAAGAGGCTAAAAGTGCCGGAAAAGAAGAAAAAGAAGCCATCCAAAAGGCAGGCAAAGAAGAGAAAGAAAAAGTAAAATCTTCTATGGATGATGCCAAGAAGGAATTGGAAAACCAGCGTAAGTCTTTAAAAGACCAAGCAGCTCCTAAATAATTAGGATTTCCATTCTAAAAAATAAAGAGCCGTTTCTGCAAGGAAGCGGCTTTTTTTATTCTTCTTCTTTGGAACGGAGTTTGTACCAGAGAATTGTGGTGGTAAAAAGTAAGGTGAAAGCGTTTGCAAGAATGATCGGAAAATCATTTTTCAGAACGCCGTAACAAAGCCAGAAAAACACTCCCACTGAAAGAACAAGATACATGTTCCTGGAAATATCTCTGGTCCTTTTTTCCAGGATCACTTTGATGAGCTGGGGAAGAAATGCCAGAGTAGTCAGAGTACAAGCGATAAATCCAAGTAAAGAGATCGGATCCATCATTTGCTTGTGTACTCTCTTGTGACTATTGTCTTAATCCCACCTCTTAGGTTATAATCACCCTTGACTTTGATATATTTTGGATCTACAGATTGGATCAGATCTTCTAAGATATGATTTACCACATTCTCATGAAAGATCCCAAGATTTCTGTAGGCGAGAATATATTCTTTCAAGGATTTTAACTCTATACATTTTGCCTTTGGTATATAGCTGATCTCTATCACCCCAAAATCCGGCAGACCGGTCTTAGGACAAACCGCAGTGAATTCTGGAATGGTAAAATCGATTGTGTAATCTTTACCTTCGTACACATTGGCGAAAGATTCTATCTCGGGAAGTTTCAGACTGGGGATATGGTCCTGTCTTCCCTCATAAGCGGAAATTCCTATCGACTCTTGTTGATGGCTCATGATTCCCTCTTTAAACCAGAGTTTTCCGGACTTTGTCTCTGGGAATCTTTTTACAACTCACATAAAGGAAACGTTAAGGATACCTTGGAATGAAGCACCAAAATGTAATTGGGATTGTGGATTTTGGAGGGCAGTACGCCCATTTGATCGCGTCCAGAATTCGTCGTTTGGGGGCTTATTCCGAAATTATAGGTAACGACGAACCTATTGAAACATATTCCAAACTTTCAGGCATAATTCTTTCCGGAGGACCGGAAAGTGTATATGAACCGGATTCTCCATCGCTACCCGTCGAAGTTCTAAAACTGGGAATTCCTGTTTTAGGGATTTGTTATGGCCACCAACTTATGATGAAACTTTTGGGTGGAGAAGTTAAAAAAGCAGGCATAGCAGAATACGGAAGAGCCGCTTTAGATTTTATTGATACTCCTAAAACAGAATTACTCAAAGGTTTTGCGGGCGGGGAAGTAGTATGGATGAGCCATGGGGACGAGGTGACTCGTTTACCTTCCGGTTTCACCCGCACCGCTTCCAGTCAAGACTGCGAATATGCAGTGGTTGAAAATCCTACCCAAAAATGGTTTGGGATCCAGCTTCACCCAGAAGTGACTCATACTGAAAAAGGTTCTGTCCTTCTCGAAAACTTTGTAAAAATTTCCGGGGCAGAAGGCACCTGGAATCTAAAACAATTCTTAGATCTAAAGGAAGAAGAATTACATTCAATCGTTCCTGCAGACAAAAAGATCTTCTTACTTGTATCCGGAGGAGTGGACTCCACTGTTTCTTACCTTCTTCTTTCCAGAGCTTTAGGAAAAGATAGGGTTAAGGGTGTTCTGATCGACACCGGATTTATGAGAAAGGACGAAGTAGCAAGTCTTCAGGAAAAACTTTCTCCTCAAGGGATCCAATTGCATGTTCACGATTCTTCTGAACTTTTTTATTCCGCTCTAAAAGGAAAAAAGGATCCGGAAGAAAAACGAAAAATTGTAGGAAATCTATTCTTACAAGCACAGGCAGATTGTGCTAAAAGTTTAGGATTGAATGCAGACGAATGGTTACTCGGACAAGGGACCATCTATCCGGACACAATTGAAAGTGGCGGGACCAAACATTCTCATACGATCAAGACCCATCATAATAGAGTAGAAGCCATTCAAAAATTAATGGAAGAAGGCAAGGTAGTAGAACCGATCAAGGACCTCTATAAAGACGAAGTCAGAGAACTTGGGAATTACCTTGGGCTTCCTAAAGAATGGACAGGAAGGCATCCTTTCCCAGGGCCTGGACTTGTGGTCCGAATGATCGCTCAAGAAAAGCCTACAGAAGAATCTGTTCAGAAAAAATTAGATGAGCTGGTGGGAACAGAATCTTCTCTACAAGCAAAACTTCTTCCTGTAGCTTCCGTAGGAGTAAAAGGAGACCAAAGATCTTATGCTCATTGTGCTGCAATTTCCGGAGACAAAACCTGGGATGAGTTGGATAAAATTTCTACAGCCATTACAAACCAAATTTCTTCCGTAAATCGAGTCGTTCTATATTTAGGTAGCCCTGAGTCCTTCTCAAAAGCAAACTTCAAGTTCCAACCAATCGACTTGGACAAAAAAGATTCTGATATCTTGAGAGAAGCAGACGCTGCGGTAGAGAAGGTCCTACAAAAAAGAAAGATCTATGATCAGATCTGGCAAATGCCTGTGGTACTTCTTCCTTTGGGCTCTGAATCCGGAAAAAGAAGTATCGTTCTTAGACCAGTTGATTCTCAAGAAGCAATGACTGCTAGTTTTTTCCGATTGGAAAAAGATGTTTTGGAAGAACTGGTTTCAGAAGTTCTCAAAATTCCTCAAATTGAATATTTGTTTTTTGATCTAACCAACAAGCCGCCTGGCACGATTGAGTGGGAATAAATTTCACTCGAGTCCGCGCTTAGTCTGAAAGATCAGTTGGATCGAACTTTGGGATCAGGAATTTTTTTTCGCCCCAAATCAGATCCCAATTTTCAGAATTTTCTCTCCATTCTAATTCAGGATCTAAAAGGATTTCGGTAGAGATCCTTCCCCAGATTTCCTTACGAAAAGGGTGGAGCAGATTTCCGAAAGTATCAAATATCAAATTTTCCGGTTGGAATAAGATCCCTTTTTCTCCTCCATAATAGAGTTTATCTCCAATTCTTTGTTTAAAAAGAATTGGATAATGTTCCGTTTGCACAAAATTCAATTCTTTCCCACAAGGAGAGATATAGGCACATTCCGGATATTTGCCGGTCTGATTTTTTTCTAGATGAGTGAAAAAGAAGTCTAAAAACTTTTTATCCGTCAGTTCGGAATCCGCGTGGAAAAGTCTAGAATTCGAGTCGATTCGATAGAAATAGATCCTCAAAGTCTTTCCTCCACTTTTCTATTGACACCTTGCCCACACACAAAATCATACCTCATATCGGCGTCGTGGCCAAGTGGTAAGGCATGGCTCTGCAAAAGCTTGATCCCCGGTTCGAATCCGGGCGACGCCTGGCAGAGTCTCAAAAACGCCTGGATGGTGGAATAGGTAGACACCCAGGACTTAAAATCCTGTGAGTTCACGCTCGTGCGGGTTCAAGTCCCGCTCCAGGTACCAACTTTACTTCAATTTAAAATCGCAGAGATCTCCCAAGTCTAGGACAGGAAGATCCATCTGCTTCTCCGGACTGAAACCCCCAAATCGAATCTTAAAACTCCTAAAAAATACGATATCCGGAAAGATCGTAATTTTAGAAAGCCCCAAGGTCTCTTTCCACACGAATGAATTCCAACCAGGTTTTAGATCTAATTCCTTCATCCCCAAATCGTATTTTCTATGAGACCAATATAGTTTGTCCTCATCAAAAGATTCTTCTGAGAAAACTGTTACGTTCATCTTGGTAGGTGAGTTTTTCCATGTAGGAGAAATATAAATTCCGAAAGAATAATCTTCTTCTCTGAGTTTTGCTGGATTTGGATATCTATGAGTAAGGCAACCTTCTATAGAAAATTCTGAATTTCCTTCGGAAGGTAAAACTGAAATAGTTTCCAAAATTCTTTTCTCTCTTTCTTCCCTTTGATTTCTAAAAGGAAGGATACGCCTTTCTATCTTTTTAGCAAGCGGAGAAGAAGAAGCAAATACCTGTCTTCCATACGCGAGTTCCGCCGGGATAGAAAGTCTCCAAATCCAAAAGGAAGTGTTTAAGAGGAAGGTAAGCCCTAAGAAAATTGCAGAGGTTTTGGAAAATTTAGAAGAAGTTTCCTTTTCCCTTCCCCATAAAAGTCCTGCCAATGCAAAGAAGGGAAGTGCGACTTCATCATCCAAAAGATAACATTGGAAAAATCCAGCTACCCAGATAAATCCAATACCTATTAAAGGAAAGTTACCGTCTTCCAAACTAGAATCAGAGATCTTTCTAAATAAAAGATAAAAAAATCCAATCCATAAAATCCCGGAAAGCCAGCCGCCTACTATCGCAAATTCTAAAATATCATTATGAGCATGTTTATTCGGAGTGATATATAGCTCATACCAGAGTTGTTCATTCTTCTCTATAAATGATTTAGAAACTTCTGAACTTGTTTCTTTGAATCTTCCTCCTCCCGTTCCTAAAATCGGGTTTTTTGCA
This sequence comes from Leptospira andrefontaineae, assembly GCF_004770105.1. Classification (NCBI taxonomy): domain Bacteria; kingdom Pseudomonadati; phylum Spirochaetota; class Leptospiria; order Leptospirales; family Leptospiraceae; genus Leptospira; species Leptospira andrefontaineae. Next base: position 257,885 of record NZ_RQEY01000018.1, read on the forward strand.
AGCAAGGGAAGGCTGAGTTTATAGATCCAATATCTTTGGTTTTCAGGAGTTTGTATCTCTGTGAGTTGGGCGAGTGTCCTTTGTAATAACCAGTTTTTCTGATAAAAGAACCGAACTGTTCCTCCTAGAATGATTAAAAGTCCGATAGCGATCGTAATTCTTGTAAAAGTTACCCTCGGAAATTTACCTGAGAAATCTCTCCATTTGTTTAGAATAAAATAAAGAGTGACTGCAAGAACTCCTAACCAGGCAGATTTACTTTGGTTGAGCAAAAATACCCATGAGGCTAATAAGAGAAGGACCGCAAATCCTAGAGTGAGTTTAAAATCCTTCTTCTTTATTTTTTGTAAAACCAGAAGTGCAAGTCCCGGAATATAAAAAGAAATCAATCCACCATAAGTCAAATGAGTGTTCATTAGTCCGATCGGAAGATAAGTCTCCAGACCGAAAAGTGGTCCAGCAGGATGTTGCCTTCTATCTCCAGGGGCAGGAGTGAAACCGTTTGAGATAAATTTACCCAGTCTATATTCGCTGAAAACGGAGGCAATCCCCGAAATCAGAACGAGTAAGAATGAGATCCAAAGATATTTATAGATCAGCTTTCGATTGTTTTCATCAGAAGAATGTACCGCCGCAATTGGAAATAGGATAGAAAGCCAAAAATCTCCCGCCTCCGATTGCCTTGTAAAGGTTTTCCAAAAATTGGAATATTCTTCCCAGTGATATAAAGATGAAATGAATACGAGTGCATAGGCTCCTAAAATGAATCCCCATGGCAAAAGATACGTTTTGATTTTTTGAAAATTCTCCTTAGGGGAGAATATAAAACAGAAAATGCTCAGGCCCGCCAGGATTTGAGAGGCAGAAACAGAAAGTGGAAATGCTACTAAAAATAATAATAAGGAATGTAAGGAGATCTTACCTGAGATCTCGGAAATTTGAGAAAAGAAGCTAGGTTTCACCGGTCCCCAGACTTTCCTTTTCCTCTCAGATTTCCAGAAAAAACCGCTGACAAAGAAGGAAAACCTACTATTTTAGGAATTCATTCGCTCCTTTGCGATATTCGAATATATGGCAGAATCCGTTAAAACCAAGGAACCTTCTTCCCCTAAAAAAAAGAAATCTAAAGCCAAAGCTCCTCTGAGTAGAAACGAGGTCCGGGAAAGATTTCTAAAAAAACTTTCGGTAGCAATCATCACTTATAATGAAGAAACGAATATCGGAGACTGCATCAAATCCTGCAGGGATATCGCAGACGAGATCATTGTTTTAGATTCCAATAGTACAGATAAGACCAAAGAGATCAGCGAGTCTTTTCCGGAAGTCCGTTTTTCCTCCCAGAACTTTAAGGGACATGTAGAACAGAAGAATGATGCAATCTCTCTTTGTAGGAATGAATGGATACTTTCTCTGGATGCGGACGAACGTCTGAGTGAGGAACTAAGAGATTCACTTCGTACATTTTTGGAAAGTCCGGAAGATCCTTCCTTAAATGGGCTCAAAGTTTCCAGGCTTACATTCCATATGGGAAGGTTTATCCGCTTCTCAGGCTGGTATCCTCAGACTAAATATCGTATTATCCGAAAATCCAAGTCAAAATGGACCGGGGAAAATCCTCATGACTATTTGGTGGTAGAGGGGAAGGGCAAAAAGATAAAAGGGGATATCCTACATTATAGTTTTGCAGATCTCGCACAACAAGTAGATACGATCAATAAATTCTCATCTATTGTTTCTTGGACCCGTTGGAAGAAGAATAAAAAATTCTCTTTGGCCCGTACGATCATCAAACCTTTTGGGAAATTTATAGAGATATATGTTTTTAAACTTGGGTTCTTGGACGGATTTCCCGGATTTACGATAGCGATCTCTTCAGCATATTCCACTTTTCTAAAAGAAGCAAAGGTCTACGAAATGGGGAAAAAATTGATAGAACGCCCTTCTAATCTCCGAAAAGATTACGGGAACTAAGATGGCCAAGGGCAAACAAAAATCAGGTTTTTGGAATAAACTCTTTTTCTGGAGGAAGAAAAAGACTGTCTCTACAGGATCAGAGAAAGAACTAGTTCGGGATAGTCGAGGTTATACCTGGGAATTAAAAGACCTAAGAGAAAAGGCGGACCGCTTTTTTGTGACCCGTAAAAAACCTTCCGGCGTAATTTTTGAAAACCCCTCTCTTAAACTTACAAAAAACAATCGCAACTTATTTCGCTTAGAAGGTAAGGAAAAATCTGGTAGAGAATATTCTTTGGTCGTGTCCACCGGAAACTATTTAACTGAGCAAGGTGATAAGATCAGCGGAGTGATTTTTTTAGGAGAGGCTGATTTAAACCGACTTTTAAGCGGAGATCATAAGAGTCTAAAAAGTATCTTATCCGGGATCAATACTCCGAATTGGGATGAAGAATCTTGGGCAGTTTTGCAAGAAGAACCGGACTTAAAACGTTCTGCAGATTCTTGGAAAGAGATCTTAACTTGGGATCCGATCTGGAAACAACAAATATTGATTAATCTCAGGCCTAGCACAATCGCAGTGTTATTGGTTTTTTTGGGAAAAGAATTTGAAGATGTTTTCCAGGCAAATTCTTCTGAAAGAGTAAAACAGATCGTTTCCAAAGAACTGTATTTTTTAAACGTAAGCGGGAATAGGAATTCTCCGCATTCCGAAAATTTGACACTGTATGAATTCGATTCTGCTAAAAAAGATTTTGAGTCGGTGCTCTCTAAAATTCGGTCTAAAAAGGATAAATGAGAATGAACTTAACAGAAATCGCGTCCAAGCAGATCCAAGACTCTATTGAGACTAAAAAAGCGGTATTGGATACACTTCTTACTGAAATTGAAGAAGCAGGAAAAATTGCTTCTGAAGTATTAAAAAAAGGGAATACGATCCTTTTTTGCGGAAATGGTGGTTCTTCTTGTGACGCATCTCATATTGCTGCAGAACTTGTGGTCCGTTACAAATCGGGAAATGAAAGAAGAGCTCTTCCTGCACTGGCATTAAATGCCGACTCAGCAGTTCTAACTGCATGCTCGAACGATTATGGATATGAATTTGTGTTTTCTCGTCAGGTGGAAGCTTTTGGAAAACCTGGAGATCTACTCGTTGGACTTTCAACCAGCGGGAATTCTAAAAACGTGATCGCAGCAATGGAAGCGGCCAAAAAGATCGGGATGAAAACGATCTCTTTCTTAGGTGGAGACGGTGGAAAAATGAAAGGAATGGCGGATCTAGATCTGATTATTCCTAGAAAAGAGACTGCTCGAATCCAAGAGTCCCATATTCTGATCGGTCATATTCTTTGTTCTATCGTGGAATACGAACTCTTTCAGTTGGGATAAAACTTGGAGAGAGATTCCTCAGAAACAATTCTTTCTATACAAGACCTGAATGTAAAAATCGGGTCTTCTTACATTCTTAAAAGCTTCGATTTCCAAATTTCAAAAAAAGAAGTACATGCTTTGGTCGGAGAATCCGGAAGCGGAAAATCCACTTTTGCAAATACAGTTCTTGGGCTTTTAGATAAAAAGGCTTCCGTATCTTGGAAAAAATTCCATATCTTCTCCCAAGATGTACCTAACGGAGATTTTTCTCTCTGGGAAAATTGGCGAGGAAAACGGATCAGTTTGATCCCTCAAACCGCAGCGATCGGTCTTCATCCATTCTTGAGTATTGGATCTCAGATCTTGGAATATTTTTCTCTCATCCAACCTGAGTTTGCAAACGAGGAAACTTGTATTCGTTTATTAAAAGAATTCGGACTTTCGGATCCGATTGCTGCTTGGAAGTCGAAACCCCACCAACTTTCCGGCGGAGAAAGACAGAGAATTTTAGTACTACTTTCGGTGTATTCCGGAGCAGAGCTGATTCTGGCCGATGAACCGACATCCGCTTTAGATCCTAATACTGGAAAGGCGATCCTGGAACTTCTAAAATCCAGGGTGAAAGAGCTGGGAGCGGGGCTTCTATTTATCAGCCATGATCTTAGTTCTGCTAGGGAACTGGCCGATACTATTACTGTGATGAGATCTGGAGAAAAACTGGAGACCCTAAAAAACCAAAACGGGTCCTGGGAACCTCATTTAGAGTATTCCAGAAAACTGTTTACTTTGGATGAAAATCCCGCTTAAATTGCAAAACCTTATGATCCGTTCCTTCTTCTTTCATTTTCTGATCTTAGCGGCTTTCGTATATTCTACGTTTGTCGGGGCGGAAAATATTCATTTGGAAGAATATGATATTTCCAGATATCCTAAAGTAGAATTAAAATTGAGAGCAGGTAAGGGTGTATCCTTAGATCAGGAAATTCTCACGGTTTCGGAACAGAAAGAAAATCGTTCCAGAAGAGTAGGACCTCTTAAGATCCATAGACCGGAAGGTACAAGACCGGTCCATATTTATCTGATTACTCAAATGACGAATTCATTCGATCATAATGTGCAGGCCACAGAGATCTTAAAAACAATTGTGGAAAGAGCAGATTCTGCGGATAGGTTCAGTTTTGTATTTTTTACGGATGATGTATTCTTCTCCAAAGATGACTTAAGTAAATCGGATGCTTTAAAAGAAGCCAAGGTACCGGGTGGGAAGTCCAACAGGAATACTTCTGCAAACCTAGACTATGTTTTCCAAAAGATCTCTTCCCGTTTGAAAGATACGGATTATATACTCACAATCTTTTACGACCAAGATTTTATTCCATCCAACGAAGCACAGAATGGAGAATACACTCCCAATATCCCCATCAATGTTTTGTCCTTTCCTTCTAATGGAGGAAAGTTTTTACCCAAAAGATATGGTGGAACATTCTATTCATTGAATAGTCCTGATTTTAGGACCCAAGTTTTTGGAGATCTGGATTATTTCAGAAAAGAGCCTTGGTCCCTGGTTTATGAGTCTCCTTTCCAAGACGAATGGCAATTCCAAGGAAGTGGAAATCTGGAAGTAGAACTAGAAACTAAAAATTCCAGAAGACTTAGCTTTTCTTATGATCTTCCGTTTAGAACCAGGCTAGCTGTTTTCTTATTACATCCTTCTATCTTTTTGCCTAGCTTTACTTTCTTATTAGTTCTTACTTTGGTTGCTCTGATCGTGGTTTTGAAAAAAGGAAAAAAGCAAAATCCTGAAGGAACTGTTAGTCCGGAAGAAAGACTTCATACAATAGAATTTGAACAAGACGCTTACCGTAAAATGTACGGCAACCAATACCAACTCGTTTACTCCGAGGAAGATCGGATCGAAACGGAAAGGGCGGCTCCGGTCGCTTTAAAGGAATTCGAACAAGGTGAGTCCTACGAAAAGGCCACCCTTGTTTTTAAAGAGGGAAGAAATCCAGGTAAACAATACTCACTCGCAAGAGCTGAGACCAATATAGGAAATTCAGACCTTTGTGATCTGGTCTTATACGAACAATCTGTCAGTAAAAATCATGCAAGGATCAGAAAGGTTCGTAATCGTTATGTTCTATACGATCTGGTTTCAGAATCGGGAACCTTCTTAAATGGTAAAAAAATTCTGAGACCGAGGATCTTGTACGATTTTGACGAGATCGGAATCGGCAAGGCTCTACTCGTTTTCCGAGGCAAATGATAGAATCGGGACCTTCGTCCCGGAACCTTCTTTACGAAAAACCCGTGATTTTTAGCATGGAAGAGAGCTTCCGTAAGGAAGTCTAATCATTACTCTTGAATTACCCCCTGGGGGATCTGCGCACCATGAAAACGATGTTCGAAAAAATCTGGGAAGACCATTTGGTCGGTGAATTGGATGGAGGGTCTTATCTACTTTATATAGATAGACATCTGATCCATGAGGTAACGAGTCCCCAGGCTTTTGATGGTATTCGTATGGCTTCTAGAAAGGTCCGCCGTCCGGAAGCTACTTTTGCAACCATGGACCATAACGTATCCACTCGGATCCGTGACCTGGAATTGGCTGATCCGATCTCTGCCAACCAGATGAAAACCCTTATCAAAAATTGTAATGAGAACGGTATTACTCTTTACGACCTAAATCACCCTGACCAGGGGATCATCCATGTGATCGCTCCTGAGATGGGACTCACTCATCCGGGGATGACTATTGTTTGTGGGGATTCTCACACTTCTACTCATGGTGCTTTCGGAGCACTTGCTTTTGGAATAGGAACTTCCGAAGTAGAACATGTGCTTGCTACTCAAACTCTTTTGCAAAGAAGAGCAAAGACCATGGAGATCAGAGTAGATGGCCAACTTTCTCCTCATGTAACTGCGAAGGATATCGTCCTTGCGATCATCGGTAAGATTGGCACAGGTGGTGCGACCGGATATGTAATCGAATATAGAGGATCTGCAATTTCTTCCTTAAGTATGGAAGCTCGTATGACTGTTTGTAATATGTCTATCGAGGCTGGTGCAAGAGCAGGACTTATCGCTCCTGACCAAACTACTTTTGATTATCTGAAAGGAAAAGATTTCGCGCCTAAAGGTGCAGAATGGGATCTCGCTGTCCAAAGATGGAAACGTTATGTAACAGACGAGGGAGCAAAATTTGATACTAGCATCGTATTAAAAGCAGAAGAGATTGCTCCTCAAGTTACTTGGGGAACTTCTCCAGGACAAGTAGTTCCTGTAACTGGTATTGTTCCCGATCCAAAAGATGCACCTGATGCTGTAGAAAAGATCAGTATCGAAAACGCACTCAAATATATGGACCTGAAACCTGGACAAAAGATGCAAGATGTCTTTGTTAATAAGGTATTCATCGGTTCTTGCACAAACTCCAGAATAGAAGATCTGAGAGTGGCTGCGACCACTGTAAAAGGAAAGAAGGTTTCCAATAAAGTCCAGGCAATTGTAGTTCCAGGTTCCGGAAGAGTAAAACGCCAAGCAGAAGCGGAAGGACTGGATAAAATTTTTATAGAAGCAGGCTTCGAATGGAGACAACCAGGTTGTTCTATGTGCCTTGCTATGAACGACGACGTTTTACAACCTGGGGATAGATGTGCTTCTACTTCTAATCGTAACTTCGAAGGAAGACAAGGAAAAGGTGGAAGAACTCACTTGGTCGGTCCTGCAATGGCTGCCGCCGCTGCTGTCGAAGGACATTTTGTAGATATTCGGAACTGGAAATAAGGATACTGACTCATGAAACCCTTTACTCAACACGAAGGTTTAGCGGTCCTAATTGATCGCCCAAATATAGATACGGATGCAATCATCCCTAAACAATTTTTGAAAAAAATAGAACGCACAGGTTTCGGGATCCATCTATTCCATGACTGGAGATACTTGGATGACGAAGGAACTAAGCCGAATCCGGAGTTCAGTCTGAATCAAGACAGATACAAAGGAGCTTCCGTTCTTGTAACCAGAGATAATTTTGGATGCGGTTCTTCCAGAGAGCATGCTCCTTGGGCATTGGAAGATTTCGGATTTAGAGCGATTATTGCTCCTTCTTACGCTGATATTTTTTATAATAATTGTTTCAAAAACGGTATGCTTCCGGTTGTTTTAAAGCCGGAAGAAGTGGACGAAATTTTCAAGATCGTGGATAAGACTCCGGGAGCCAAAATTAAGATCGATCTGGACAAACAGAATGTGATCAGTCCTTCCGGAAACGTTTACAATTTCGAAGTGGATTCTTTCCGTAAGTATTGTTTGTTCAACGGTTTGGACGATATCGGTTTAACTCTGCAGCATGCTGCAGAGATCTCTACTTACGAAGAGAAAAATCGAAAAGATGTTCCTTGGTTGTACGCTTCTCATAAGTAATTTTCTAAAAATACAGGACTCTAGAAGACTATGTTCGACGAAATTTCACGCTCCATTGATGAATTCGGCAATAGCCTTCTGGGGGCTTTGAATAATGTTCAAAATGCTTTTGGAAGGGAACTAAGTGTAGCTAAACCGATCAAGGAGAATGTTCTCCAAATGATCGGTAACACACCTCTGATCAAACTCAATCAGATCGGTTCTCATATTCCTAACGTAGAAATTTATCTAAAAGCCGAGTTCTGTAATCCTACAGGAAGTGTAAAAGATAGGACTGCACTTTCTATGGTGCTTGCCGCAGAAAGAAGAGGGGAATTAAAACCAGGCGGTTCTATTTTCCAAGCTGGTTATAATACTACTGCAATCTCTTTAGCTTGGATCTCTACTCTTCGCCAATACAAGTTCAAAGTATTTTTAGCTCCGGATACAGATCAGGAAAAAATTAAAGAATTAAAATCTTACGGCGCAAGTGTTGAAGTTGTTCAACTTGCAAAAGGTAACTGGGACGATTCTCTTTTAGAAACTGCGAAGGCAGCCAAAGATAAAGAAAAGAATAGTGTGATCTTGAATGAATTCAAGGACATGGCAAACACGAATGCGCACTTCTTATTTACCGGGCCGGAGATCTGGAGAGATCTTGGCGGGAATGTAGATGCATTTGTGGCAGGAGGAGGTTCCGGTGGAACTCTTTCCGGTGTTGGAAGATATTTAAAAAGCAAAAAGCCTTCTCTAAGAGTCATTATGGGAGTGAGTAAAAATTCTCGCTTCATCCGTAAAATGATCCAAGGTGATTCCAGTATCCGACTTCCTGAATCTTTCGATCCAAAAGTGACCGACCAGTACATTGGAGTTGATAGAGACGAGGCACTTCGTTATCAATCTGAGCTCTACCAAAAAGAAGGAATTTTTGCGGGGTTAACTACCGGTACCACGCTTGCATCCGCTATCCATTACGCGGAAAGTCTTCCAACTCGAGAGGATCAAAAAACTCCTAGCTATAAGATCGTAGTACTTTCTCCTGACCGACTTTAATTGGAATGGAAGAATCTTATTATTCTGCATTACGCGAATCTTTAAAAAAAGAAAGAAAAGCGGAGCTGGATAAGTATAAGGAAGAAATTTCCTCCTCCGATCTTAATCAAAGGATCCAAGACGGATTCACAGTATTTCCATTAGTATTCGAAGACGCCGAATTAAGTGCAGATGGAAACTGGAAAGTTTTACTTAAACCCACAAAATCCAAAAATATTCCGGAATTATTCAGACCGGGGACACCTGTTCGGATCGTAAAAGAATCAGAAGAATATATTTCCGTTCTACTCAAAGCAAACGAAGACTCTTACCTAGTTTATATGGAAGAAGTCCCGGATTGGGTGGAAGAGGGCAAACTTGCTTTGGAAATCCTTCCCGATGAGACAAGTTTTAAAGAATGGGATCGCGCCTTAGAAAAGGTGATCTCCGCTAAAAAAGGTTCCAGAGAAAAATACTTTGCGGACCTATTTTCCAATCAATTAGAAGTTTCTAAACCGAATTTTAAACCTCTCTCTAATCTTCCGGAAAGTCTGAATGATTCTCAAAAGAAAGCAGTCTCTGCAATTTTACAAACGGAAGATTTTATTTTAGTCCACGGTCCTCCCGGAACTGGTAAGACCAAAACGATTGTGGAGTCAATTCGACTCTTGGCTTCCGAAGGTAAACGAATACTCGCTTCCGCCCCGACAAATTCCGCTTCCGATCTACTTGTAGAATCTTTAGAAAAATTAAAGGTTCCTGTTTTAAGAATTGGTCATCCTGCCAGGATGAATCCTGATATTCTCCAGAATTCCTTGGAGATGAAAGTAAATAATTCTCCGGAAGCAAAGTTGATAGAGAGGGATAGAAAGGAAGTCCAAGAGTTGTTAAAGAAGGCCCGTAAATTCAAAAGGAGTTTTGGGAAAGAAGAAGCAGAAGAAAGAAGAAGTCTTTATAAAGAAGCTGACTCCTTGCGTAAAAGTATCAAGGAAAGACAGAAAGTTTTGATCCGATATTTACTCGAGTCCCATCCAGTCATAGTATGTACACATACTGGGGCTTCTTCCTACCAACTTCATAATTTAGAATTTGATTATGCCATTTTAGACGAGGGTAGCCAGGCAATAGAACCTTCTTCTTGGATCCCGATCTTAAAAGCGGAGAAGTTCGTGATCGCTGGAGATCCATTCCAACTTCCTCCCACAGTCATCTCGGAAGATCCTTTACTTAAGGTTTCTTTAATGGAGAGACTTCTTCCAGTTTTCCAAGATAAGGAAAGAGTATTTCTTTTGGATACTCAGTATAGAATGACTGACCCGATCCAAACATTTCCGAATCTGAAATTTTACGAAAATCGACTGAAATCCGGATTACAAAAAGATCTTAGAGAAAAAGTTCCTTTTGATTCCGGAGAACCATTCGGTTCTAGTTTAGTATTCTTAGATAGTTCTGGAACGGATACTTCGGAAGAAAATTCAGAGGGAAGTTTGGGAAACCCCTGGGAAGCAGAGTTTACTGTAAACATAGTAAAGAAAATTTTAGATTCAGGATGGGATCCTAAAAATCTGATCCTTCTTTCTCCATATAGATACCAAAGATATCTTCTGAAACAAAAATTGGAGGAAATACTTCCGGATCATTCTTCTCAATTAGAAGTTGAAACTGTGGATTCTTTTCAAGGAAGGGAATCTGATGCAGTGATTTTCAGTTTGGTTCGTTCTAATCCAAAAGGACAGATTGGATTTTTATCCGAAACTAGAAGATGGAATGTTGGAATGACCAGAGCTAAAAAACTTTTAGTAATGGTGGGTGACGGTTCCACCTTAGGACAGAACGCCTTCTTTAAAGATTTATTAGAGACGGTGGAATTAGCAGGTGAGCTTAGGACAGCCTGGGAGTTTATAGATTAAAATTTACCAACTGAATTTTTTCCGGACAGGAATGTATAAGACCCCGATCCAAACCAATGTAAATGCCAAATGAGAGATCAAAATATGAGAAGGATCTTGCACGGAACATACGAATTTCAGACCTAAATTAGAACTCGCTAATAAAAGGTTTAGGAATAAAAATCCGGATAGCCCTGGCCTGGAACTCGCTGTATTTTTCAAAAGAAACCAAGCACCTGCTCCAAGTAAGATCGACGTGCTAGCTATAATTGTGGGACAAAGTCCTAGATGAATATGAGCTGGAACTTCTTCTATAAAAAGCCGACCTATTATAAATACGATCCAGGCCCCTAAAAACGTGCCTGCGGCCCAGAATGCCCAAGCGGATCTTTCCTCTGGGAAGGCAAGTCTGCAGAATAGGTACGCCGAGACAATTCCCCATATTAGTAATAATGTTGGTTCTGGCCACCAGCCAGGAAATGCATTCGTTCTACCTACCAGATTCGAAACGGACCAGCCTAGGATGATTCCAAGGACCACTAAACCCAAACAGGAAAGGAAGAGGGTATAAATGTTAAGGGTCCCTTTTTCCAAGTCGGAACTCAATGTTTGGATCAGTTTACCCGTCTTGTCCGATTCTGAATTTGACATGCTTCCTCCTGGTTTAGATTTTCCGCATTAAAGTAAGAAAGATTGGACATCCTTAAAAAATCCAGTCCAATAGCTTTCTTTATACGACTCATATAATCATTCGAGTCAAACTGCATAAGGTTACATGGCGGAAAAGCAAGATATCTGGCAAATTCTTTCGGAAAGAATGCGCTTAGCCCAAGAAGGAGATTCCAAGGAATATGAACTCCTACTCTCCAAATGCAGGGAAATTTTAAACAATCATTTAAGTTCAAAGGTTCGTGACAAGGAAGATAGAGAAGACCTGATCCAGGATATTCTGATCGGAATTCACAAAGCCCGGGTTACGTACAGGAAAGAAAAACCGTTTGCACCCTGGTTTTTCTCCATTGCCAGATATAAGACCATAGACTATATCCGCAGGAAGGGAACCAGGGATAGAATGGTCTCTGCTGAGATGGAAGGATTTGCCCAGGAAGAAAAAATTTCGATAGAAGACCGATGGGAGGTCCAACAAGGACTGGAATCCTGGCTAAATGTTCTGGAACCGCGTCAGAGAAAGATCCTAACCATGGCTAAATTGGAGGGCAAATCGGTCCGAGAGATCTCGGAAACTACGGGTCTTTCCGAATCCAATGTAAAAGTGATCGTCCATCGTTCTCTGGAAAAGTTGAAACGATTTTTTTCCGAGTCTGAGAGAACGATAGAAGGCTCGAAAACGTCCAAGAAATAGAAAATGCCCGGTAAAACAAAGATCACCAGGATACCTTCTCTCCAAGAAATTTCAGCGGAAGAATGGAATCTTTTGGGAGATCCAGAAAATCCTTTTTCCAATCATGAATTTTTACAATCGCTGGAACTTTCTTCCTGTGTAGGTGGAAGGACTAGCTGGCATCCTGAGTATTGGGTTGCGGAAGATGAGAGCGGGATCCATTCTTCTCTTCCTTTTTATCATAAATACGATTCTTACGGTGAGTATATTTTCGATCATTCCTGGGCCAATTTTTTCTCTCAGAATGGACTTTCTTATTATCCTAAAGGTCTTGTTGCTTATCCATTCACTCCAGTGAACGGTAAGAAGATATTAAGAAGGAAGAATGTATCTGCGGAAGAAGCGTTGGATATCCTACTTCCGCCTTTATTAGAAAATGCAAAGACAGAGGGACTATCCAGTATACATTTTCTTTTTTTAGAGGAAGAAGAAGCTAGGGCTTTAGAAAGAAGAGGATTTGCCACTCGGATCACTCATCAATTCCATTGGAAAAATAGAAGTTATACTAGTTTCGAAAACTTTTTGGGAGATTTCAGATCTAAAAAAAGGATCCAGATCAAAAAAGAAAGAGAGACGGTCAAAGAATCGGGAATTCGGATCTTATGCAAAGAAGGTAAAGATATCACTGAAAAGGACATGGATTCTATCTATTCCTTTTATACAGAGACCTATTCCAGAAAATGGGGATCTCCTTATTTGAATCGTAAATTTTTTAAGATCATTTTGGAGAAGTTTTCCCAAAATCTGGTATTATTTTTAGCGGAGAAGGATGGAGGCACGGTAGGCGGAACATTCAACCTGAAAAAAGGAAAGAAGTTATATGGAAGATACTGGGGTTCTTCTTCGCATTATCCTTTTCTACATTTCGAATGTTGTTATTACGCCCCCATCGAATACGCGATCAAGAATGGTTTTGAAATTTTTGAAGCAGGGGCCCAAGGAGAGCAGAAATTTTTAAGAGGATTTCCTGCCGTTCCTACTTATAGTTCCCATTTTATTTTCCATGACCAGGCTCGAAATGCGATTGAACGTTTTTTAGAAAACGAAAGAATGCATATGCAGGAAATGATAAGGGAAACTAATCTTTCTTCCCCATTAAAGGAGACCGTAAGGGGAGAATCCGAAGACCAATGAGTGATTTAAAAACCGAAGAGCAGGTTCTCACAAAAGAGAAACTGAAACTCAAAAAACCAGCCAAGTATAGGGTAGTGATCTTAAACGACGATTATACCCCTATGGAGTTTGTGGTCTGGATCCTCAGGGTGGTATTTTATCGGACCCAGGTCGAGAGCGAACAAATTATGCTACAGGCACATACAACCGGAAAGGCTCTTTGTGGAGTCTATTCTCATGACGTTGCCAGAACTAAAGTGAACGAGACTCATATGCTTGCAGAGGAACATGGACATCCTTTGCATTGCCAAATGGAAATTGAAGAGGGGGAAGAAACATGACATTATCCGAAGAACTAGAAAAATCTCTTAACCAAGCAAGAACGGAAGCCCTCAAAAGAAGAAACGAATACATCACTCTTGAGCATATTCTTCTTTCCTTAACTTATGATCCTGTTGCTGCAGAGGTTCTCCTTGCTTGCGGTGCGGACCTGGATCAATTACGCTCCGAATTAAAAGAATATTTAGATACTGAAATGGAATCGGTTCCAGAATCCTTTGGGGAAATCGAGCCTGAATATACAATTGGAGCTCAAAGAGTTCTTCAGTTAGCTGCATTTCATGTACAATCCACTGAGAAGAAAAAATTGGATGGAGGTTATGTATTAGCCTCTCTGTTTAGAGAAGATCAGTCTCATGCAGTTTTCTTTTTAGGAAGACAGGATATTTCCCGCTTCGATGTGGTTCGTTATATTTCTCATGGAATTAAAAAATCAGGTGAGAAGGTAGGAGAAGGTAATTCTACTGACGAGACTTCCAAAAAACAAAGTGGAGATGCTCTCGCTGATTTTTGTGTGAATCTGACAGAAAAAGCGAGTCTTGGTAAATTAGATCCTCTGGTAGGAAGAGCAGAAGAAATAGAAAGAACCATTCATATTCTTGCAAGAAGAAGGAAAAACAATCCTATCTTCGTAGGAGATGCAGGAGTTGGAAAAACTGCAATTGTGGAAGGGCTTGCTCTTCAAATCGTAAATGGAAAAGTTCCGGATGTATTAAAAAATACGAAAGTATATTCCTTGGATATGGGATTACTTCTGGCAGGAACAAAGTTTAGAGGAGAATTCGAGGAGAGACTGAAGAATGTAGTGCAGGCAATTTCTTCAGATCCGGACAATGTGCTTTTTGTCGATGAGATCCATACTATCATAGGTGCAGGCGCTGTATCGGGAGGATCTTTAGATGCTTCTAACCTTTTGAAACCTGCACTTTCTAATGGAGAACTTCGTTGTATTGGAACTACAACATATAAAGAATACAAAGCAATATTCGAGAAGGACCATGCACTTTCTAGAAGATTCCAAAAATTAGAAGTAAACGAACCGAGTGTAGAAGAGACCATCCAGATCTTAAAAGGACTTCTTCCTAAATACGAACAATTCCACTCCGTTAAATATTCTTCAGGTGCTGTAGAAGAAGCAGCAAAACTCGCGGAACGTTATATCTTAGATCGCAAACTTCCGGACAAAGCGATCGATCTAATCGACGAGGCAGGGGCAAAAGTTAAACTCAGAGAAAGTTCTAAATCCAAGATCGTAACTGTAAAAGAGATCGAAGAATTAGTATCAAAAATTTCTAAAATTCCTCCAAGAACTGTTAAAGCGGACGATAGAGAAAAACTGAAAAACTTGGATGAAGAGTTAAAGGGTAAAATTTACGGCCAAGATAAGGCGGTGATTGAGCTAGTCCAAGCGATCCGACTGTCCAGAAGTGGATTATCAGAACCTGGAAAACCTGTGGGTTCTTTCTTATTCGCAGGGCCTACCGGAGTGGGTAAAACAGAATTATCTAAACAACTTGCCGCTATCTTAGGTGTGGAATTCATCCGATTCGATATGAGTGAATACATGGAAAAGCATACTGTATCTCGACTCATAGGCTCTCCTCCAGGTTATGTTGGCTTTGAACAGGGTGGTCAATTGACCGATGCGATCGTTCGCACTCCACATTGTGTTCTTCTATTGGATGAGATCGAAAAAGCACATGAGGATATTTATAATATTTTGCTCCAGATCATGGACCATGCCACTCTAACTGATAATAATGGTAGAAAAGCAGATTTTAAACAAGTAATTCTGATCATGACCACAAATACAGGTGCTAGAGAACGAGCTTCGAACCCATTAGGATTTGATAATACTGCTTTGACCGATAGAGGGCTAAAGGCAATCGAGAAACAATTTTCTCCGGAATTTAGAAATAGACTTACCGCGGTCATTGAATTTGCATCACTTGATGAAGGTACTGTTTCCAAGGTCGTTCGTAAACAATTAGAGCTTCTGGAAACCAGGCTGAAAGAGAAAAGTATTCAACTTCATTACGGAGAGGATGTTCTAATCTGGATCGCTAAAAAATCCTACGATCCTCTTTTCGGAGCAAGGCCGGTCCAGAGGTGGATCGACTCTAATATTTCCAAAAAACTATCTGAAGAGATCTTGTTCGGAGAATTAAAAAACGGCGGGGATGTGAATTTGGAAATACAAAACGAGGAACTTAAATTAGTCTTCCGTTCTAGAGAAAAATAATGTCTTTTAGAACGGTTAGACCTAATCCCAAAAGTTTCTTCCTACTTTCTATTTTACTTCTTCTTGTTTTTACTTCTTGTAAGAAGAACGTTCTATTCATCGAAGGAAGGGAAGTTTCTACCCAGAACCTTGTAACTCCTAAGTTTGGGATAGATCCGAACACTTTATTTGCAGAATCCAAGAAGATCATGATCTCTACGGATTCAATTGATTCTTCCAAGGTCGGATTAGAGATCTATAAAAAGGGAGGAAACACGATCGACGTTGCGGTTGCTTCTTCCTTTGCAGTTTCCGTTACTCGTCCTTCTTCCACAGGGATCGGTGGAGGTGGATTTTTAGTCTATCACCATGCTAAATCCGGAAAATCATACGCTTTTGATTTTAGAGAAAGAGCACCTTCTTTAGCAAATCGTAATATGTATAAGGGACGTCCTAAGGAAGAATCCTTACTCGGATATAAATCAGTTGGTGTTCCTGGAATGGTGGCGGGTCTTATTCAGATCCACAAAAAGTTCGGAAAACTTCCATTAAAAGAAGTTTTAGCTCCCGCAATCCGATTGGCGGAACATGGATTTATAGTATACCCTGATCTTTCCGAGGCAATCCAGGAATCGGAACAGGACATGAGTCCCGGTATGAAAAAGATCTTTATTCCGGGAGGAAAAATCCCCGAGCCAGGCGAGGTATTGGTCCAAAAAGATCTGGCAAAAACTCTTAAGATCATTTCAGAAACTGGAGATAAGGATTTTTATACCGGGGCAATTGCAAAGGCACTCGCAGAAGAAGTTTCCGCAAACGGGGGAGCTATTCATTTTGCCGATCTGAAAAATTATAAGGTAAAAGAAGAAAAACCTCTAGAGATCACTTATAGAAATTATAATATTCGGACCATGTTCCCTCCTTCTTCCGGAGTTCATCTTTTTACTATGTTAAAGATGTTAGAAACCAAAGAACTTCATTCTATGTTCGATTTTTCCCAAAGTGATTATTACCACTTTTTAGCGGAAGTCATGAGAAGAGGGTATTCTGATAGGGCAGTCTTAGGCGGAGATCCCGGATATACAAAGATCCCGGTCGAAACTTTAGTCTCTTCTGAGTATGCTAAAGAAAAAATTTCAGACTTCAATCCTACTAAGTCGACCCCTAGTTCTACCTACTTAGATAGATTAAATTTAAAGGCGGAGTCTCACGAGACCACTCATATCTCAGTTGTGGATGCAGAAGGAAATGCAGTTTCTACCACTCATTCTATCAATTATAGATTTGGCGCAGCCGTTGTGCTGGAGGGATATGGTTTCGTATTAAACGATACAATGGATGATTTCAGCCGCTCCCCTGGAGAACCTAACGTATATGGGCTTATCGGAGCGGAAGCAAATTCTATCCAGCCTGGAAAGACACCTCTTAGTTCCATGTCTCCTACCATTGTCCTCAAAAATGGAGAAACCTTTTTGGTTACGGGTGCGCCGGGTGGTTCTTATATCGTAAATGCGGTTTTGCAATCCATATTGTTTACACTAGACTTAAATCTTACTTTGTATGAGTCTGTTGCAAGAGGAAGGATCCATCATCAATTCTTTCCGGACGCACTTTCTATCGAAGGGCCTGCGACTGATACCGCCACGTTCAATCAGTTGAAGGCAAAAAAACACGAGGTAAGACTAGGCAATAATATGGCGAAACTATTTTGTGTAAAAAGAGAAAATGGAACATTATATGGTGCGGCTGACCCAAGGGGAGACGGAATCCCTGTGGGGGAATAATATTAAAAAAAAGAGATATAGGAATATAAAATGAATCGATCCGCCAAAACTCCGGTATTTCCAAATTTACGTCATGCTGTAAAAGCAAAACACGGTTTGGAAAAGGAAAGTATGCGTATATTTTTCGACGGAAAAATCGCGACTACTCCTCATCCGGAATCATTGGGTTCCAGTCTTACGAACCATTTTATCAAGACTGATTTTTCGGAACCTCAACTCGAATTTGCCACGAATCCTCGACCACGAATCGAAGCGATCGTAAGAGAATTACAAGATTTGCATATATTCACTTCCAGGCATTTAAAAGAAGAATGGATATGGCCTTTTAGTATGCCTCCTATTCTGCCGAAAGATGATAAGGACATTCCTTTAGGACAGTATGGTCATTCTTTTTCTGGAGAATGGAAAACAGTCTATCGTAAAGGACTTGGTCTTCGTTATGGGAGAAGGATGCAAACCATCTCCGGAGTACATTATAATTTTTCTTTTTCGAATTTATTCTTAAAACAAATTTTTGGAAAAGAGATACATTCATTCACTAAAGAAGAAGTTTCGGAATTATATCTTTCTGTCACTCGCAACTTCATGAGAAGGGTGCCAGAAATTTTATATTTAACGGGAGCCACTCCTGTTTTCGATGAAACATTCTTGCCTATACCGAGCGATTTCCCATTCGTAAAACATAAGGAACACACGTACTATGCTCCTTATGCTACTTCCTTGAGAATGAGTGAGATAGGATATACAAGTAAGGTCCAAGATGAACTTCCTATCAATTATAATTCCTTAAAGGAATATATAGATGGGATGTGTTATGCAGTAAGTACTCCATATCCAAAATACCAGCCTTATGGTGGAATTCCAAACCAGCTTAACGATCATTATCTACAGATAGAGAACGAATTTTATTCTCCGATCCGACCTAAACAGATCCCAAAAAATGATGAAAGGCCATTGGATGCTCTTCAAAGTAGGGGAATCCAATACATAGAGATCCGATGTTTGGACCTTCAACCTGAATCTCCTACAGGAATCCATAAACCAAGCCTCGGTTATATACAGATGGTTCTTATAGATGGATTATTAAAAGAAAGTAAATCCATAGACCAAAAAGAGAAACTTAGGATCAGAGAAAATACTAAACGTATCATCTGGGAAGGAAGAAAGCCAGGCTTAAAAGTTTTGGATGATGAAGGCGGAGAAGAGGATTTCTTAACTCGCGGAAAAGAATTCACCCAAAGTCTTTTACCTATTGCAGAAGAATTGGATCGTCATACCGGAAAAAGATTCTACCAAGAAATTTTAAATATTATGAATAAACGTTGGGATGATCCAAAATGTACTCCTTCCGGAAAACTAATGGATAGGATCCTGACTGAAGATTGGGAGTTTAGAGATTTAGGCATCCATCTGGCAAAAGAGAATTATAGAAATCAATCACAGATGGAACTTACGCCGGGTAAATTCGCTATGTTTGCCAAAGAAGTCCAAAAGTCTTTGGCGGAAAAAGTCAAAATAGAAGAATCAGAAAAAGTAAAAAAGAATCCTACTGCAAGGATCTGCAACCATTGAAATATAAACTGGAACCGGGACAAAAACTAGATCCGAACGAATTTATCCTAAAAGGGTTCGAGGATCTGGAAATTTCCACTCAAATCGTGATCCGAGACGCTCTTAACCGCGGATTAGAGGTGGAAGTTTTAGATCGTCCCAGTCATTTTATTCGCCTAAATGGCCAGGGAATCACCAGGCTCGTAAAAGAAGCCTCCAAAACGGAACTGGATTCTTATATGACTTTCCTTGTGATGGAAAACAAGACAGTTACTAAGCGTATTTTAGAAGAATCGAATATACTGGTTCCAAAAGGAACGGCAGTTTCAGATTTAAATTCTGGACTAGAATTTTTAAATAAAAACTCGGATAGAAAGATGGTAGTGAAACCTGTTACTACCAATTTCGGTATTGGGATTAGTATTCTTCCTCCTTCTTCTTCCATTGAAGAAAAGAAGAAGGCCCTGGAAATTGCACTTGGATTTTCGGAAACTGCCATTGTTGAGGAATTTGCAGAAGGCAATGAATATCGATTCTTAGTGATAGGTGATGAATGTGTCGCAGTATGCAATCGTATTCCTGCGAATGTAACAGGTGACGGCAAAAAGACCATCCGTGAACTGATCGAAGAAAAAAATTCAGATCCAAGAAGAGGAGTGGGGCATGTAACTCCTCTAGAAAAGATCCGCTTAGATGATACTGAGCTAAATGTTTTGAAAGAATCGGGTAGAAGTCCCGAATCGGTCCCGAGCCTAGGGGAAATTATTTTTATTCGTAAAAACTCCAATATCAGCACAGGCGGAGATTCTGTAGATGTGACTGATATTGCACATTCTTCTTATAAAAAATTAGCTGTACAAGCTGCGAAAGTCGTAGAAGCGAAGATTTGTGGAGTTGATATTATAGTAAAAGATCTGGAATCGGAAGGAGATTACAGGATCTTAGAATTGAACTTCAACCCTGTATTATATATTCATAATTATCCCTATTCGGGAAAGAATAGAAAGGTAGGAGAAAAAATCTTGGATGTATTAGGTTACAATTCCTAATTTTTGCATCTTACTTTTTACATAGTCCACAATGTCTCTGGACTCATACATTTTGATATCACCATCTACCAGAAAAGGAACCTGAGAAAGTCCTCCTAAACGTAGGACTTCATCTCTACCTGGGGTTCCTCTACTGGCCTCTACCAATTCGTAGTCCTTACCTTCTTTCAGACCCATTTCTGAAAAATGGCCACGAACGAAAGCGCAATAAGGGCAGGTATCGTATTGGAAGAGTTTCATCATATTAAGTGCCGATCTTTTTTTGAAGTTCTCCGCTTCTTGCCATTTCTACAACTATGTCATGACCACCGATAAATTCCCCGTCAATGTATAACTGAGGAATAGTTGGCCAGTTTGCAAATTCTTTGATCCCTTCTCTGACCGACATGTCGGAAAGAACATTAAATGAATTATAATCTGCACCCAGACTTCTGAGAACATTGGTCACTCCTGCAGAAAAACCGCACATTGGAGCATCAGGAGTTCCCTTCATAAACAGAAATATTTTTTTAGAAGCAATTAGTTCTTCAATCTTATCTTGTAATTCTTTTTCCATGATACTTGTTCCTATAATAAATTATGATACCTTGGTTTCAAGTCCTAGAGCATGGACTTCTGCCTTCAGCTCATCCTTTAATGTGGCGTACACCATTCTGTGTTGTTCCACGATGGATTTTCCGGCAAATCCGGAAAATTTTACGATCGCTTTGATATGTACTCCGTCATTGTACGGATCTTGTATCTCTACTTCCGAGCCCGGAAGTCCGGCTTGGATTTTTTCCTGAATTTCTTGGACAGTCATCTGTTATATCTTAGACTCTTATTGTATCAGCACTTTTTAGAATCTCTTCTGGGACAATCTTTTTTCTAAGGGATAGATGTCTTTAATTCTATAGCATGGACGCCCCATTCTTTTAGGAATGGATCCATAATCTGGTAAACGGATCTATGTTGTTCCAAAAGTGACTTTCCTTGGAACTCAGGGCTTGAGATAAAGATCCGGATATGAGTCCCTCTTTTTTTATGACTAGGATTTCCTGAATGGCCTGCATGTTGTTCTGAAAAGTCCTCTATTTTTAATTCGGCTGGAGAGAGTCCGTTTCTCAAAAGTCTTTCCATTTCGATAAACATATCTTGCATATTAGGTCCTAGTTCCGTAACCGCGGCTAAGTAAAAATACGGAGAGGGAATATAGAAAAATTGTACCTACCACCAAAAGGCCGATCGCCTCTAATGGATCAATATCACTTACTCCTAAAAATCCGTAACGGAAAGCATTTACCATATAGAGAATAGGGTTGAATTTAGAAACGATTTGCCAAGCATCTGGAAGCATTTTGATAGAATAGAATATTCCACCCAAGTAGGTGAGAGGTGTTAGTATGAACGTAGGAATGATCGTAACGTCATCGAATTTTTTGGCATAGAGTGCATTTAAAAATCCACCCATGGAGAACATTAAGGCGGAAAGTGCTACTGTGATAATTACGATTCCTGTATCGTATAATTTTATTTCAGTGAAGAATAGTGATACCAGTGTTACTATAAATCCTACTAAAACTCCTCGGATCACTCCACCAATGGAATATCCAAGAACGATTAAATAAGCAGGAGTAGGGGAAACTAATAGTTCTTCTATATTCTTTCCGAATTTTGCTCCAAAAAAAGAAGATACTACATTGTTATAGGCATTCAGTATCACCGACATCATTACAAGTCCAGGGACTATAAACTGGATATAGGTATGACCACCCACATCTCCGATCTGAGATCCCACTAATTTTCCAAAGATCAGAAAGTATAATGAAATCGTAATGCCTGGTGGAATTAATGTTTGGATCCATATCCTTAGGATACGAACTGTTTCTTTCCGGACGATTGTGGAGAATGCGTTAAATTTTTCTTCGAAGTTCATAGTTTTTTCTCCACTAGTTTCAAGAATAATTCCTCCAATCTATTGGATTTGTTTCTCATACTTGATATTTGGATCCCACTTTTATCTAAAAGTCGAAATAATTCGTTTAATGAATTATTCTTACCTATATCCACTTCCAATGTTAGATCATCCACCTTATTCAAATGAAAACCATTTAGGTCGATTGTAGAAGAAACCGGTTGTTTTAGATCCAATACAAATGTTTGTGAATCCAATTTTACAAGAAGTTCCTTCATGGAAGTGTTCTCTACGATCTTTCCTTGATCGATGATTGCTATCTTTTTACAAAGATTCTCTGCCTCTTCCAGGTAATGTGTGGTAAGAATGATTGTGATCCCGGATTCGTTTAGTTTAACTAAAAAATCCCAGAGAGATCTTCTAAATTCTATATCCACTCCGGCAGTCGGTTCATCCAAGATCAGAACTTTTGGATTATGGACGAGGGCTCTTGCGATCATCAGCCTTCTTTTCATCCCACCGGAAAGCCTTCCTGCACCTTCCTTTCTTTTTTCGTAAAGTCCTAGTTGGCTTAAATAATTATGAGTCCTTTCTACGGCTACTTTTCTCGCGAGGCCGTAATATCCGCCCTGATTGGCGACTATTTGTTCGACTCTTTCGAAAATATTAAAATTGAATTCTTGGGGAACTACACCAATATAAGATTTTGCTAATGTGAGTTCCGTGTCTATATCCGCTCCGTAAATTTTCACTTCTCCTGAAGTTTTATTTACTAAGGAACTTAAGATACCGATCGTAGTGGACTTCCCCGCACCGTTTGGACCTAAAAGGGCAAAAAAGTCCCCTTCGTCCACAGTCAGATCAATTCCTTTTAAGGCCTGCACCCCTCCGGCATAGGTCTTCACCAAATTTTTTATCTCTAAGGCTTTGTTCATTCGCGAAAAACCGCTCCAATTCTATGATTTTGAACAAGCCCTGTTTCGACAATCTTTTGGCTTTAGGAAGAGCTTAAGATTTCTCTTGCTTTCCTGGCAGCGTTTCTCGCGATTTCAGGCAAAGCGGGATGAACATAAATCATCTTTAGCAAGTCATCTAGAGTCCCACCCATGGTCATCAAGAGTATAAAAAGATGGATCAGGTTGGAAGCTTCTTCACCCAGTATATGAGCCCCTAGGACTTTTCTAGTTTTAGGACTTACTAATATTTTGACGAATTGGTCTTCGGATAGTCTAGCCATTCCTGTGGCACTTCCGGAATATGGATGAAGTACGGAGATATACTCGGTCCCTTCTTCCTTCAATTGTTGTTCTGTTTTGCCCACAGCTGCTACTTGAGGATGTGTGAATACGGAATGGGGAACTGGAGGATATTCGACCGGTGTCCTATGTTTGTCTACATATAAGGAGTTAAATAGAAATTCCCCCTCAAAGTTTACCGAATGTCTGAAGAAATACCTTCCAATAATATCTCCCAAAGCATATACACCGTCCGCAGTTGTTTCGAAGTATTCGTTCGTTTTGATATAACCTTTTTCATCCGTTTGGATGCTCGTATGTTGGAGGTCCAACCAATCTGTATTCGGTTTGATGCCAGTGGCTACGAGCAAGGCATCTCCTTCTAATATATAAGTTTCCTTAGAATTTTTACACTCTAAACGGAAAATTCCATCCTTATACTCTACCTTCTTCACTTCTGTTCCTAAACGAACATCTTCTCTTTTTGAAAAAGCCTTTTCGAAACCATCTATAATATCTTTATCTTCATGTGAGATCATTCTATTACGAACGATAAAAGTGGTTTTAGAACCGAATGCAGAATAAGCAAATCCAAGTTCCAAACCGATATAACCTCCTCCGATTACCAAAAGCCTTTTAGGAAGTTCAGTTCTTCTGAGCGCTTCTCTGCTAGTCATATAAGGAGTTCCTGCAAGACCAGGAATATCTGGGATAGAAGGTCTACATCCTGCAGCAATAAAGATACGATCCGCAGTGAGTAGTTCATCGTTTACTTTTACTATCTTATTCTCTACGAATCTGCCTTCATGAGGATAAAAATCTATATTCGGGTTTTTTTCGTAAGCCGGGATAATACTATCAGAGTCCGCATCTACTGTGGCTGAAACTCTATCCACCAAAGTTTTAAAATCCACTGTGAATGGCCCAGGGATTCCCAATTGAAATTTAGAAGCGTCTTTTGCCTGGGCTAAAATTTCCGCAGGATGGATGAGCATCTTGGAAGGGATACAACCCCTATTCAAACAGGTCCCTCCCAAACGATCTTTTTCTAAAATCGCTACCTTATAACCAAGTTTAGAAGGAGGTGTGACTAGTTTAGTTCCTCCTCCGGAGCCTATTACGAGAATATCATACTTTTTCATGCGGTTAATTCAATGGAGAATAGGATACTTCTAAACGAAAAGAATTCTTTTGGAAAGAACCTCAGATAAATCTCAAAATTTACCAGAATTCTCTCTTACTCACAAAATATTAGATATTGTTTGTACTGATTTCGGGAAAATAAATGCGGATAAGATAGGATATCTTCTACCATTTATCTCGAAGGGATCTTAGAGCTATAAACAAGGTTTCTGGATCCGAAGCCAAGGACTGATTTTGCATTTTGTTTCGAATGCCGGAAACTAGATTTTCTTTTGGGTCAAATACCAGGAAGAATGGATTGAATGTCCTTTCTTCCGAGAAGTTTGTGGTCCAAAATTCTTGGTCTTCCTTCATACCTTCTGCCTTCAATAACGCTTTGGAAGCAGCTTCATTTTTAGGATCTATAGAAAGACTGAATTTCAGATTGTTTTTGAGATAATCATGTCCAGGGTATAATCTAACGTTTCCAGGAAGATTTTGGAATTCTTTCAGAACGGTCCGATACAGAGTTTTAGGATCTCCACCTCGGGTGCAATTTCCCACACCTGAATTAAAGATGGTGTCTCCAGTGAACACTGCATAAGGAGAGCCATTTTCTATCTGCAAAAGGCAAACATGTGCGAATGTATGACCAGGTGTATACATTACTTTAAGATAGGAATTTCCGTCCGGACTTTCTAAAATTTTTTCTCCATCTTCTAGAGAATGAGAGGCATGAGGAATTTTTCCGAATCCTGCAGGATGGGCCAGAACCTTGGCTTTATATTTGGAAACAAGACCATCGTTTCCGCAGGTATGATCATTATGTTCGTGAGTATTTAGAATATAGTCCAGGTCCCAGGACTTCTTCTCCAAAACTTGGGAGATCTGGTCCGGATCATACGGATCAATAGAAAGTGTTTTTTGGGAATTCGGTTCTCTGACTAAGTACGTAAAATTTCGAAGAGGGCTGTCCGTGTAGATCCTAAGGATTTCCAGCATAGATTTAAGACAAGTTGGGGGACTGGTTTATTGGATAATGTCCAGATGTTTGTCTAGATTCGCGATCCTTAAAATAGTCATCACGTCTCTACTTAGGTTTCTGAGTTTCAGATGACCATGTCTTTCTGTGACGTACTTTTGGGTATTGAAAATGGCACCGATCCCGGAAGAATCTAAATATACATCCCCTTCGAAGTCTAGGATGATATCTTTATGCCCCTCGTCAAACTGGCGAATGATGAGTTCTTTTAACGCAAATGCGTTCTTTAGGCTTACATTCCCTTGGATCTTGACTATACAAGACCCTTCTTCTAGGGATACGTCTGTTTGAAAACCTTCCAATGCGTGGCTCCGATCTCTATTTCTCTGACTATCCTCGGGCTAAGAAAACAACGGATCTCTGAAGAAATCTCAGAATTAATTTCCAAACCGGGAGGGAACCCGAGCCAATAGACTAATTTGTGGCAAAGAAGAGGTAAACTCTTTTTTAGAACGAAAACTGATCTAAATCTATTTCAAATAAAATAAGAAATCGCTCGCAAAAACTACTGATTCAGTAAAACTGAGTGCTCGATTTTGTACCGAAACTTAAGAATTCGGACGATATTTAAAACTGTATGCGGATCAAATTCTGGGGAGTGCGGGGCTCCATTTCTTCCCCCGTTCAGGGCGACCTGATTCGATCTAAAATTCTTAGGATACTAAGCTTGGCATCTCCTTCCGACCTCCAAAGTCCGGAGGCGATCGAGGATTTTTTAGACTCCTTGGCACTATCCAACTGGAGCACCTACGGTGGAAATACGACCTGTATAGAGATCCGAGATAAAGAAGATAAACTTGTTATCATAGACGGTGGTACAGGACTCAGAGAACTGGGGAACTCGATTTTACACGAAGGTTATGCTTCTGGAAAAGGAAAGGCCGTTTGGATATTCACCCATACCCATTGGGACCATATCCAAGGGATCCCGTTCTTCGTTCCTTTGTATACTCCGGGCAATAAATTCGAATTTGTAAGTTCTGTTGAAAATCTAGAAGAAAGATTAAGATACCAGCATACCTTCACTCATTTCCCAGTTCCCTTTGATGGTTTCCAAGCGGAGAAAATTTTCCGTCATGTTCCGGAAGGTAGGGCATTCAGAGTTACGGATTCTATAACTTCGATTTCAAAAGCAGTCCGCCATCCAGGTGGAAGTTTTTCCTATAGGTTTGAAGAAGATGGTAAGGCTCTTATCTTTGCTTCAGATGCGGAATTCAATTTGGATGAAATGGAGAATATAGAAGACTATCTGAACTATTTTAGAGGAGCTGATGTTCTAGTATTCGATACACAATATACTTTCGAAGAGTCCTTACAAAAAATCGATTGGGGGCATAGTACTGCTTCCATGGCGACGGACATTGCTCTAAGAGCAAATGTTAAAAAATTAGTAATGTTTCACCATGATCCTTCTTATGATGACGAAAAATTGGATGCAGTTTATCTGCGTGCGATTAAATACAAAGAAATGTTTGATCCGGACAACCAATTAGAGATCATCATGGCAAGAGAAGGTCTGGAAATCCAAATTTAATCTTTAATTCAATCGATCAGGGAGTAATCGAATGAGTGAATACATCATCGGAATAGATGCCGGCACCACAGGTATACGTACTTTTTGTTTTAGTAAATCCGGGACAGTGATCTCAAGCGCATATTCCGAATTTAAACAACATTTTCCTAAACCAGGTTGGGTAGAACATGATCCTGAAGAGATCTGGGCAAAAACTGAAAAGCTTATCTTAAAAGCGATCCGCAATGGAAAGTTAAAACCTGAAAAAGCGGTAGCAATAGGGATCACCAACCAAAGAGAAACCACAGTATTATTCGATAAAGATACAGGCGCTCCTGTTTATAATGCGATCGTATGGCAATGCCGTAGGACCTCCGACTTCTGTTCCGGATTAAAGAAAGAAGGTTTAGAACCAATATTCAGAAGAAAAACCGGCCTAGTAGTTGATGCTTATTTTAGCGGTACCAAGATCAGATGGATCTTGGACAATGTTAAAGGTGTTAGAGCAAAAGCAGAAAAAGGTAAGGTTCTTTTTGGGACTATAGATACATATCTTCTATATCGTTTGACTGCTGGAAAATCACATAAAACGGACCATACAAACGCGAGTAGAACTCTTATCTTTAATATAGAAAAGAAAGAATGGGATAAGGAACTATTAAAGATATTACAAATACCGGAAGCAATCCTTCCTGAAACTCATAACTCCAGTAGCCTATTCGGACGAACAGAAGGAGTGAAGGGGCTACCGGATGGGATCCCGATCTCCTCTTTAGTGGGAGACCAACAGGGAGCTCTTTTCGGACAATTATGTACCGAACCTGGAGAGGCAAAAAACACATACGGAACCGGATGTTTCTTATTATTCAATACTGGAAATAAATTACAAATTTCTAAAAATAATCTGATCACAACTCTTGCCTGCGGACCGGAAGGAAAAACAGTCTATTGCCTGGAAGGTTCTATCTTCATAGGTGGAGCAGTAATCCAGTACCTCAGAGATAATCTCAGATTCTTTAAGGAATCTAAACTTTCCGAAAAGATGGCTTCTTCCGTAACCAAGGACGATGAGGTAGTATTCGTTCCTGCATTTTCAGGATTAGGTGCGCCTTATTGGGATATGAATGCAAGGGGAGCTATCTTAGGGCTAACCAGAGATACTACCCAAGAGCAGATTACCAGAGCAGCATTAAAATCAATCGCATTACAATCTTATGAACTAGTAGAAGCTATGGAGAATGATACTGGCTCCAAGCTGAAAGTCCTAAAAGTGGATGGGGGAGCTACCGCTAATAATTGGCTTATGCAATACCAGGCAGATATTCTAGGGAAAAAGATCGTGAGACCTTCTAACTTAGATACAACTGTTTTGGGGGCGGCATACCTTGCAGGATTGGAAAGAGGTTTTTATTCTTCCGTAAACGATCTGAAGAAGAACCAGAAAACTAATAAGGAGTTTTCTCCTAAACTAAGTTCCAGCTTAAGAGAAAAAGAGATCCGAGTCTGGAAGAATTCAGTAAAAAGGATTCTTACTTCCGAATCCTAATCAGTAAGAAAAAGAGAGCAGGCTAAATTCCAAGGGTTTTCTTTCCGAATTGATGCCTGCTCCCACGATCAGTTTTGCCTGATCATACTTAGGAATTTCTAAAATAGAACCCGCAGAAATTTTAAAAAACTCGTACTGATCTCTTTCTTTTTTAGAAAGATAAATATCCATTCTAATAATTTCCATATATTTTAGAATACGGAGAAGGATTTTATCCTTCGTAATCGCATAGAGTTCAATCTCGTTAGAAGATCTGTTCAGATTGAACTTTTCGCTCTGAATTCCTTCGAATTCGATTTCCGTCTTAGAAGTTTCCTCTTCTACAGATGTTTTATATACCGGGAAGGTTCCTTCTTCATAATAGATCCTTCTGGAAAAACGTCTGAAGATCTCCTTTTCCACGATTTCAGGAAATGATTCTCCCGGTTCCGGTTTTTTACTAGGACCGTCTAAGATCTGTTTCCATTTGTTTTTGGAAACATTCTTCTCCACCATTCTTCGGACAGGAGGAGAAAGTTTTGGAACTGAAAATTTTAACATCCTTTCATCGAATTTGTTCAAAATAGAATTTAGGAATGGACCATGTATTAGAGGGAGTATCTCGATGGAAAAGATATGATCCCTAAGAAATTTTGCGAATTCTATCTCATATGTGAATAGATGAGAGACTAATCCTTGTTCTTCTGCGGGAGTTCCTGCATATAAGATCTTTACTAAACGAAATAAATAAGTTTTACTTTCTGGGTCAAAATAGAGTTCTTCGATTTTTTTGATCACTTCATCTTCATTTAATTCTGGATTCATTATATCTCTTAGGGAAAGATATTTGGTAGAGAACATTCTTTTTCGGAACATTCTATAGAGTATAAAACTTCCAGTTTGAATACTCCCAATTTGGGTTTGGAGATTTTCTCGGACGATTATAATTGGTGCTGTAGATCCCGCCGCTTGCGTTCCTAAGACTCGATATGGATTGGAGCGAATCGGATATCGTGCATCTTCGAAGATCTCATCGGATTCTTTTGGGAATTTTGAATCTTCAGAGTACAGCAAACCATTTACTAATTTTAAATAAGGCGGGGTTTTGATTGCAGAACTTGGAGTGATTTTTCGATCGTATTCTAATTCATATAAAAACTTAGGAATGACTGAAGCCTGGGAATATAAATAAGGTAGTTCTTCGATTTCCGTTATAGGAAAATCATAAAAGGGAGAAATTTTAGAGTGTACTCTTGCTACGGAATCTGGATTACAAAATAGAAAATGATAATTTTCTCCCTCGAAATAGATCATGGGAACTTAGGCGAGATTAATCTTCTTCTATTAAATCCGGATGTAAAACGGAAAGACCTGGAGCTTTTGTTTCTCTTTTCGAAAGTTTAGAAACCAGTTGTTTTTTGAATAGGGTCCAGTCGTAAGTTTGTTTTAAGGAATCCAACTCTTCTTCAAAGCCGTATTGTAGAAAGTCCAGCGTTTCTTCTTCTGATAACCCTGTGACAAGACTGCTATCGGAAACCACCCGCAAAATTTTACGAATATCTCTCTCATTCCAGAGTAGGATTCCTGAAAGCCGTACGACCCAATATTCATGGTCCATTCTTACAGATTCGCCGATTATTTCTCTTTGTTCAAGAGTAAATTAGGATCTTAAAATTTTCTGATCACTATAAGACTCATATCGTCTTGTATTCTTCCGCCTGTATGTTTCACGACGTCAGAAAATAGATCATCCATTAGTTTTCTGATATTCTTTTTAGGAGCGGTTTCCAGAAATTTATATAAATTTTCGCCGTAGTATCCGCCAATACTTCTGTTCTTTTGTTCGAATAGACCATCCGTAAAACAGAATAGAATATCGTCCTTATCCATTTTGAAACTTTGAGAATGTTTTGGTTTTTTAAGGGGCGAATTCATCACTGTGGAAAGGAATTTTCCGTCGGTGCTTACAACGTAAGTTTTGTCTTCTTTACTTTTGTATAAAACAAGGCTTGGATGAATTCCTGAGTGTAAAAAATTGCCCTTATTGTCCGCTCTCATCAAAAGAAAAGTAGCATACAGACTTCTGTGGATATGAGGATAAGTGTTGGTTCTTTCTTCCAAATGTTCCAACATCTGGTCTATGATCTCATGAGGAGTTTCAAATTTATGGACCAGATGACTCATTTGGTTCATGATCATAAGACTGAATAATCCTGCCACATACCCATGACCAGAAGTGTCTCCGATCCCCATCCAATAATTTCCATCTTTGTCTTTTAGAAAATTATAGAAGTCTCCGCCGATCGGATTATAGGTAATACATCTTCCACGGATCTCATAATTTTCATCTACATAGTCCAGAGGAAGAACGTAGTTTTGCATTCTACTATCTCCTCTGCGGAAACGTTTGATTATTTTACCAAACTCTTGTTCCCGGGGTAGGACCTTCTCAGTTAAAAACAAAACGAATGCAGAAAAATTAATAAATAAAGTAAAACAACATACTAAAAGTAGAACGATCGGAACTCTAACAGGGGGAGTATAAAATTTAAGTCCTATTCCTAAAGTTCCTAGAATGGAAAGATTTAGCACGATCAAAACCGGCCAGGCATCTTTCATATACTGTTTGATCGTAGTGGAACTTCTCATCTTACCTTGAAATAGGCATGGCCTTGATATTCCTTCTTGGAATAATTCCTGCGAGCGATCTTAAATAATTCGTCTTCCGCATAAGGAGTATTTGTTCCTTCCACAACTCCGAAAGGTTTTTCTCTGTATCCTGATTCATAGATCATAGGAATTAAGGAATCGTTAGAAGGATCGTAATGATACAATAGTTTATGAGAAGTTTCCAGGAAATTTATTTTAGGACCCGAGATTTGTTTTCCGTCTTTCCAAACGGATTCTTCTTTTTTGATTTTTTGAGTAATTAAAAGCAGCCAATTTCCTCGAGACTCATATTTTCCGATTCCTTCTATTTGGATTCGACGGATTTCTCCTCTTTCTTCGATCTCCCTCAAGTAGTACTTTTGGAAAGATTTTTCTGAATGAGAAAACTCCAATCTTTCAGATTGATTTTCCCTATAAGTGACTGATGTGAAAGGAGAGAAGGGAGGAAGCTTTTTACTATAAATTCCCTTTAGAGTTATATCGCTGGAAGACTCAGGTCTTTCGGGAAGTTCCCGGATCCAAGAAGGAGGAAAACATCCCGTGAAAAGTGAAAGAAGTACAAGTATTCTCAAAACTGTAAGTCTATCTTTCATAGGAAATCTAGAGAAAAGAAACACATTATTCGCGATTTTTAATTCTCGCTTACTCTTCCAAATTCCGCTTTAGGCCAAAGAAAGGCAAACCGGAAATATTGGAATAGTCCGGCTTATAATATGGGCGATTCGTTTAAAATTGGAAGTATATAAATTCTCCGCCTCCGTCCCCGAATATACCCATTAATAAAAGTATGATGATGGAGAAGGAAGGCAATAACCAGCGGAATCGGATTTGAATCTTTTCTCGGATGCTTGGGTAATATTGAACCGCATTCCACAGAAAGGTAAATAGAATGAATGCAGCCAACTCTTCCCAGCGCACAAGTGCCTTGCCACCGACTATATTTAAGAAACCTGTAAAATATTCCCAAGCCAAACTAAGTGAATTTTTACCCGCAGCAGCGGTTCTGAAGAAGATACCTGAGATAGCAAATAAATGAACGATAAGTGCTATTTTCCAGAAACGTTTCCAGCCTCTTGGTTCCTGTTCTTTTTTAGGATCACCAGGTGAGAAGAATCTCTCTACTCCCAAGATCAAACCTAAATAAGCTCCCCAAAGCACATAACCGAAGTTTGCTCCATGCCATAGGCCACCTAAGGTCATTGTGATCATTGAATTTGCTTGGGTTCTCCAGAATCCACCTCTGCTTCCACCTAAAGGAATATATAGATAGTCTCTAAGCCAAGTGGATAAGGTAACATGCCAACGTCCCCAGAACTCTCTGAAACTTGGAGAAAGGAAAGGTCCTCTGAAGTTCTCCGGGATCTCATAACCAAGTAGATACGCAGAACCTCTTGCCATATCAGTATATCCGCTGAAATCACAATAGACCTGGCAGATAAATCCCAATGTTGTTATATATAAACTGAGAAAATTATATTCCCCTGGATGCTGATAAATCCCAGAGATGATCCCGGAAATATTGTCTGCGATCACTACCTTCTTAAATAAACCGGAAAGAATTAGAAAAATTCCCCATTGAACTCGATTGAAATCAATTGCAGGTTTATCCAGTTTAGGAAGGAAGTCAGTCGTTCTCATGATCGGTCCTGCGATCAATTGAGGGAAGAATAGAATGAATAAGAAATAATCTAAGGAAGAGATCCTTTCCGGAACATGGTCCCTATGAATATCCACCTGCAAAGCGATCAGCTGGAATGTATAAAAGCTGATGGCAAGTGGTAATGGAATATGGATCCCTTTTCCGAATTCGGAAAATTGCAAAGAACCTGTGAAGAAGTCCAGTGAATCCAGGAAAAAATAGAAATATTTAAAAAATGCTAGGTTAATAAAATTGAGAACTATAATCCCAATTAGAAGTTTAGAAGTGGATTTACCTTCTCTTTTATTCTCCCAAAGTTTAAGAGAAAAGAAGAAGTTCACTGCAATCACGAGTAAGAAGTGAATAGAGAACGCAGCGCCAGAATAAAAATAGAAAAGAAGAGAAGAAACTAAAAGTAAAGGTTTTCTTCCTTTTTGAGGAAGGCTCCAATACAATAAGAAAGTAAGCGAAAATAAAGCTAGATAGGGTAGGGAATTAAAAAGCATTTTAGAATTATTTTATAAAAACCTTATTCGGGTGAAAATAGATAATGCAATTTATGATCCGGAGAGATCCGGAAGGGAAGCAAAGATTCTAATATAGAAGGACCGATTCCTGTATTACTGTCTATCTGGTAGAAGTTCTCTGGTTGCGGGCCCTTATAAGAATAGAATACGATCTTTGGATTAAGTGCAGAGGAAGCCTTATATCCTGGAAGTTTAGTCATTTGTACGACTGCATCTTCGAAATAACCGATAGAATCGATAAGTCCAGTTTCCAACGCTTGGTTTGCAGAGTAAATTCTTCCATCCGCTAACTTTCTAAGTTCGGATTCTTTTAACTTAGGTCTTCCTTTTTTGATAATACTTAAAAACCTTTCGTAATTTTCCATGATGATATCTTGGAAAACTTTCTTTTGTTCCGGAGTAAATTCTTCTACAGGGTTTCCTGTGGCCTTGTTTGGACCGGAACGAATTGTACTACTCTTGATCCCTAACTTGTCTAAGGCTTCTTTTACGTTGATCCCGAACCTAAGAACTCCAATGGAGCCCGTGATCGTTGTAGGATGAGCCTGGATATGGTCTGTTGCCATACTCAGATAATATGCACCTGAAGCCGCAGTATCCATGAATAGAGAAAGGACCGGCACGTTCTTCTTCTTTTTGAATTCTAAAATTTCGTGATGGATTAGATCGCTCGCAGTAACCGAACCGCCGGGAGAATCTATTTTTAAGATCACACCTTTAATCGCAGGATCCGCAGCTGCCATGGACAAATAGGTTTTAACTCTGCTGACTATGCTGTCCTTTTCTCCGCCTAAAAGTCCTCCAGAGGATTTTTGTCCGGAGATCTCTCCTTCGATCGGGATAAGTAATATTTTATCAGGGCTTTCTGTAGAAGAACCAGTGACTAGTTTTTCTTTAGGGATAGGAGAAGTTTGGTTCGGAAAAGAAAGAAACAAACATTGGCTTAAAAACAAGATTCCTAATACAAATAGAATGGATTTGTGGAAAAGGAATTTCATCTGCAAGCCTCCTGCCCATTCTGGGAGCCCTGGGTATCGCTTCAATTCCTTTCCTTTCAGTTTGGCGGCCAAAAAAAAGTCTCAGATCCGTTTTTTACTTTCCCTCTCAGCTAGTTTTCCCAACCTCCTTCCCGCAATGTATGAATTTCGGACGGAGAACTCTAGTTTTTTGACCGACGGGACCCAATGGTTTTCTTGGGACTGGACTCATCCAATTACTAGGGAAAGTTTTCCGATCATTCTACCTTATGACAAAAACCTAAGTATATTCGAATCCGGTAATTTTCTCATGTTCCCTTGGGTGAATCGCCATGCTTCTACAGAATTCATCCTAAACGGAAAAGAGTGGAATGTTAAGGAAATGATCCGAGATTCCAATCAGTTTCCGGTCCATGGCCTTGTGCATTCTCTAGAGAGAAAACTTTTAAAACTAAAGAATAACCAAAAGGGTGCAGAGTTCAGATTGAACTTTCCAGAAGAATGGAAGGATTCTCCTCTTTCAGGAATTGCAATTCGGGAAGAATATTCAATCGAAGAGACTTCTTCAGGGACTCTTCTAAGTGTGAAGACTAGATTTAATAATCTTAGATCTGATTCTATCAGATTTGCGTACGGTTATCATCCTTATCTAAATTTAGGAAAAAATAATGAAGAATGGAAACTTCATCTTCACTTGGATAAAAATTTGGAGCTGGGAGAAACTCTAGTTCCGATCCAACCAGTTATTTCCAATCCGATTTCTTCCGTTTTGGAAGGAGAGAAGATCCCAAGTCTGGACCATTTGTTCTACGGAAAAGAACCTAGAGTAGTTTTGGAAAATGGGACCAAAAAATATTCTATCACAGTCTTAAGTCCTCCGCCGGAAGAAGGACAGATTCCATTAAATTATTATCAAATTTATACAAAACCGGATCGATCCGCGATCGCAGTCGAACCTTGCAGCTCTCCAGGCAACGCGCTTTTGTCAGGACTGGATCTGAAAGAGCTGAAAGGTCACTCCGAAACCTTCGGAGAATTCAGGATTTTGGTGAGATCGTTATGATTCGGCCTTATAATCGCTTTCTTCTTGACAAGGAAGGGGTCATTTTCAGTCTAAGTTTTAGGGGAGATTCCACGCCGTGAGTAAACCGTTAATCGTTCAAAGTGATAAGACTATGCTTTTAGAGGTGGACAATCCTGAATTCGAAGCCTGCCAGTTAGTCGTATCCAAATTCGCGGAATTAGAAAAAAGTCCCGAATATCTACACACTTATAGAATTTCTCCTCTTTCCTTGTGGAATGCTGCATCTATCAAGATGAGTGCAGACGAGATCGTAGAATGTTTGGAAAAATATTCTAGATACTCGGTTCCGAAAAACGTAGTCAACGAGATCAAAGAACAGATCGGAAGATACGGAAAAGTAAAACTAGTCAAGGAAGAGAATGGGGATCTTTGTATCATCTCCAATGAAAAAGGATTTTTACAAGAGATCTCAAATCATAGAGCGGTCCAGCCTTATATAGAAAAGACTGAGAATGAAAAGATCTATATCAAAAAAGAATTCAGAGGCCATATTAAACAAGCTCTGATCAAGATCGGTTTCCCTGTTGAGGACCTTGCAGGTTACGACGAAGGAAACAAATACGGATTCAATCTAAGACCTACTACCAAGTCCGGTAGAAAGTTCGGAATGAGAGATTACCAAAGAGCCTCCGTGGAAGTATTCCATGCCGGTGGTGGGAACGAAGGTGGATCCGGAGTGGTGGTTCTTCCCTGCGGTGCTGGTAAGACCATCGTAGGTATAGGTGTGATGCAGATCGTGGGAGCAGAAACTCTGATCCTCGTCACGAACACACTTTCTATCCGTCAGTGGAAAAACGAAATTTTAGACAAAACCGATATTCCTGAATCGGATATCGGGGAATACTCCGGAGAAGTGAAGGAGATCAAACCGATCACAATCGCAACTTATAATATTCTCACACATAGAAAGAAGAAGGGAGGGGATTTCACCCACTTCCATCTATTCAGTGCGAATAACTGGGGACTTATCGTTTATGACGAGGTTCACTTACTTCCTGCTCCAGTATTCAGAATGACTTCCGAATTACAGGCAAAAAGAAGATTGGGGCTCACTGCAACTCTCGTCCGAGAAGACGGATTGGAAGAAGACGTATTCAGCCTCATCGGACCTAAAAAGTATGATGTACCTTGGAAAGAGCTGGAAAGCAAATCCTGGATCGCGGAAGCAAAATGTAAAGAGATCCGTGTTTCTATGGAAGACGATCTTCGTATGAGATATTCTATTGCAGACGATAGAGAGAAGTTCCGCTTAGCGTCTGAAAATCCTGAGAAGTTGAAAGCGATCGGAATGATCATGAAAAAACACTCAGAATCTCATCTACTTGTGATCGGACAGTACATCAATCAGTTGGAAGAGATTTCCAAAACCTTCAAAATTCCTTTGATTACAGGAAAAACTCCTTTGGGAGAAAGACAGGAATTGTACGATGCGTTCAGATCGGGAAGGATCAAGTCGCTAGTTGTGAGTAAGGTTGCGAACTTCTCTATCGACTTACCGGATGCGAATATCGCAATCCAGGTTTCCGGAACCTTTGGTTCTCGTCAGGAAGAGGCACAACGTTTGGGCCGGATCCTAAGACCGAAAGGTGAGGATAACACTGCGGTTTTCTATTCTTTGATTTCGAGAGATACGAACGAAGAAAGATTCGGTCAGAACAGACAACTTTTCCTTACAGAACAAGGTTACGAATACGAAATATACACTCTTGACCAATTCAGAGAATCCCTCGAAGAAAAAGTCGGAGCATAATAAAAAGAGAGGTCTAAATGGAATGGAACGCAAGGAGGCTAGATGTAATCGAGCCTTCACCCACCCTAGCAATCAGCGCTAAGGCGGCAGAACTAAAAAAGAAAGGCGAAGACATCGTAAGTTTCGGAGCAGGAGAACCTGATTTCGAAACACCGGCCCATATTAAAGAGGCTGCTAAAAAAGCGATCGATAAGGGAATGACCCGTTACACTGCCGTTTCCGGTACGGTGGAATTACGAGACGCAATCATCACTAAATTCAAAAGAGATAATGGACTGGAATATTCCAGAAACCAGATCATTGTAGGAACAGGCGGAAAGCAGGTTATCTATAATTTCTTCTTAGCTACTTTAAATCCTGGAGACGAGGTTGTGATCCCGGCTCCTTATTGGGTAAGTTATGCGGATATAGTACGTCTGGCAGAAGGTAAGGCAGTTATTGTTCCTACTAGCAAAGCAGACAATTTCAGAATTTCTCCGACACAATTAGAGAAAGCGATCACACCTAAAACAAAGGTAGTGGTTCTGAACTCTCCATCTAACCCGACAGGTTCCGCATATTCCAGAAAGGAATTGGAAGCGATCGGAGAAGTGATCTTAAAACATAAGGTTATGGTTTTAAGCGACGATATCTATGAGAGTATCGTTTTTGACGGATTCCAATTTTCGAATCTGGCAATGCTTTCTCCTGAATTAAAAGAGCTTACATTCGTTGCGAATGGTGTGTCCAAGGCATATTCCATGACAGGTTGGAGGATCGGTTATGGTGCCGGGCCTTTGCATATTATCCAGAACATGGATACGATCCAAAGTCAGTCTACTTCCAATCCTTCTTCTATTTCCCAAGCTGCTGCAGAAGCTGCATTGAATGGAGATCAGGCATGTGTAGCTGAAATGGCTAAAGCATTCCAAAAGAGAAGGGACCTGATCGTAGGACTTCTAAATGAGATCCCAGGTGTGGAAGTGAATGTTCCTCAAGGTGCATTCTATGTATTCCCTTACCTGACTGGAGCTTACGAAACTGACGGTTTCAAAAAATTGCAAGCTGCAAGTTCAGAGACAAGCAAGAGTAAATTATTCTGTGCTCATCTTCTGGATAAGTATAAAGTAGCCGCGGTTCCAGGGATTGCATTCGGAGATGATAATGCACTTCGCCTATCTTATGCGATGGGAGAAGAAGATATCAAAAAAGGTGTCGCAAGGATCTCCGAAATGGTAAAGGATTTCTCCCGTTAAAAGAATGTATGTACGTCGGTTAGTATATCTGATACTGATCGCGACCTGTACATTCTCCATTTCTGCGCAAGGCAGAAAACAGTACATCGTTTTGGATCCGGGGACGGAACTCTATCTGTTCCCGGAAAAAAAATCGGAAGTATTACGTAAACTTTCCTTTGGAGAAATCCTATCTGCAGAAAACCAAAAAGAAGCAGATTCCAAATTCCAATTACTCACGGACAAAGACGGACTCACTGGTTGGGTGGATTCTCGTTCTTTATTTAGAATGGGAAGTAAGGGAAGTTATCCTGTAATCACAAAGGCTATCGAAAAGCTTCTATACCAAGATTCTGGGCCGAATGAGTTAGAATCCGTTTTTACCTATCTAACAAAAATAGAAGAAGGTCCTATCTTCCAAGGAAACGAGTATTTGTTCCTGAAGATACGTAGGTTAGTAGTCTTACAAAGATACTCAGAAGTTTTACAATCACCTGAATACAGATCCAAATCCAGACAAAAGTTAGAAGACCTTTTAAAGAATAATCCGACTGAGCTTGGAGTATATTCCAAAACAGGAAATTGGACAGATACATTGTCCAATGCTCCGGAAGGTTCTAAACTAAAAGTCAGACCCGAAACTTTTTGGAAAGTAGCCGAAGCCTATCCAAATTCTAAACCGGGAGACTTTGCCGCATACTTAGCAGTAAAATACACGCCTGAGATCAGATGTGGAAGAGATCCAATTTGTGTTTTGCAAGACGAAGAAAACCGCAGATTAAAATATCTGCTTCTGCAACCGAACGGCAATTATGCTCCTATCTTCTCTTCTCATTTAGAGAAACGACTACTTCATTTTTCTAAAGATAGAGAGACTTTGGTTTGTGATACCAAACTTCCTAAAGAATCAGGGCTCAAAAATTTCAGAAATAAAGTACAGGAACTTCCTTCCAGATACGGAAAGAAGTTCTATTCTAAACTGAAAGTGATAGAAGAGGAATGTTTAAAGAAGTGAAACTTTTCTTTAAAGAATATCCCGCTAAAGAAACTGCAACTCTTACTACTCCTATCTTAATATTACATGGACTATTCGGTTCTTCCAAAAACTGGGTAAGTGTTTCCGATTTTTTAAGCTCTTATTCCAAAGTATATAGTTTGGATCTTAGAAACCATGGAGATTCTCCACATTCTCCGGAACATTCCCTTAGTTTAATGGCAGAAGATGTAAAAGAATTTATAGAAGATCATGGACTTGAGAAAGTCATTCTACTCGGACATTCTATGGGTGGACTCGTCGCAATGACATTCGCACTTAGGTATCCTGAAAAGGTAGAAGATCTGATCATCCAGGATATCGCTCCCAGAGACTATGAATTCAAATACGAAGGGGAGCTTACAGTTTTAAGAACGGATCTTTCCAATTTTAAGAACAGACAAGAGATAGATTCGGCTACTTCAAAGTTCGTTGATAATCCGTTTATCCGGAACTTTTTACTCATGAATTTGGATAGAACGGAATCAGGACGATATCGCTGGAAATTGAATGTGGATGCGATCTCTAATTCCAAAAATATGTTCCAGGCAGAATTTTCCGGGGCAGATAAACAATATTCTGGGAATACAATATTTATCATTGGAGGAAATTCTGAATATTTTCATACAAGCGATAAGATTGTATGTTTAGAATACTTCCCGAACTCTAAATTTGAAACTATTCCAGGTGGAGATCATTATATCCATTTTACCAAAGCAGATGAATTTCGTAAGATCTTAACTACCTTTATGGATTTTATCGTTTCCGGCTCGGAAAAATAAATCCTAAGATTAGGGCAAAAGTCCAGAATAAGATCATTCCAAGAGGAACGAGAACCGTAAAATTGAAGTTCTTCACAGTTCCCGAAATCCCCGTTATTAAGATAGAACCTGCGAGCGCTAAGGCTAAACCCAGATCGGAAACAATAATCCTTTTTCTTAAGAATGGGATCACCTCTGTTAAGAAGACGGCTACCATTGAGCCAACTGTAAAAGAAGAAATCTTTAATCCTAATTCCAAGAGACCTTTCGTATAAGTTTCGGGAAGGGAAAAAAAGAAGAAGGAGCTAAGGAAAAGTAAAATCCCGAAGAATACAGAAGAAAGTTTTTGCCCTCCTAAATTCCAACCGAAATCTGCTTTCGCAGTTAATGATAAAGAGTTTATAGAACTGGATAATGTAGACATTGTAGATGCCAATATTCCTGAGAGTAAAAGTCCTAAAAACGGTGCTGGAACTTCTTCTATTAGAAATTTAGAAAATACTTTGTCTTGTGCAATTGTCTGTCCGTTAAATTTATAGAACAAGAAAGTCCCAATTGCTAAGAACAAAATCATTTGAAAGAAAACTGCAATTCCCGAACTGATCATCGCTTTTTGGGCGTCTTTTACGTTTCTGGCAGCAAGAGATCTTTGGATAAACATTTGGTCTGCACCGTGAGTTCCTAAACTGAGTAATGCCCCTCCAAGAACTGCCCAAGGCATAAAATAAGTCGCGGAAGCGTTTTCCCATTCTAGGACTTTCAGTTTGTTTCCTTCCCAGGCAGAAGTTAGGATTGTTAGCGGTTCCGAACTTGCTTGGTAAAGTAAAACTAATGCGAATACTCCACCGAATACATATACAAAATATTGTAATGTATCCACCCAGACAACGGATCTGAATCCACCTTGCATCGTATATAAAACAGTGATCAAGGTAACTATTGCTAAGGTCCAAACTCCGATCGAATATTGGGTAAACGAATAGGGTAGAATTTTAGGAAGTCCTAACTCCAATAACATTGCCACTGGCAGTGTGGACGCATAAAGCCTGACTCCATCTCCCAAGACTCTAGTTACCGAAAACAAACCCGACATCGTTTTTTGGGATTTTCTTCCGAATCTAGTTCCTACCCATTCGTACACGGAAAGAAAATTATGATGGTAGGTGAGCGGGATCAGAAATAAAGCAACTACTGTTCTTCCTAAAATGTATCCGAACACCACTTGCAAGAATGTGAAATTTCCTGAATATGCAATTCCCGGAACGGAAAGGAAGGTCAATGCAGAGGTTTCCGTCGCTACAATGGAAAGTGAAAGTGGAACCCAGGAAAGAGATCTGTTCGCTAAGAAGAATTCCTTGGATTCTGAACTATTACGTCCGGATTTATAACCGGAATACAAAACGATCCCAAAATAGAAAAATAAAACAAGAGCATCGGACCAAGCAAAATGCATACGCGAGCATTCTTTCTTTCGTGAAGTTAAGCGCAAATCAGAATTCTTTCTATTTTAGAAAAGCAAATGACGATCGGAGAAATTCCCAAAAGATGGCAGAAAATCCGGATACTCGGTTATGAGCGCGCCAAAATACAAATTCCAAATTAAGGTCCCAGGAACTTCCGCTAATTTAGGTCCTGGTTTCGATCTATTGGGATTGGCATTCCAAATTTATAACGAGTTCAGTTTTGAATTCGGAAAAACTTCAGAGTTCACTAGAAAGATCAAAGGATCTTCTGCTCCTGTCTTTACCGATGATGAGGATCTAGTTTTACAATCTTATAAAACGTATTTTTCCGTATTTGTATCTCCGCAAACCAAGTCTGCCTCTTCTCCCATTCCTTATTCTGTGACTATGGAACTTGGACTTCCTTTAAAGGGTGGTTTGGGTTCCAGTGCGAGCGCAGTGGTTGCCGGATTTTCTGCTGCAAGATTCGCTCAAGAGAAATATTTTCCGGATACAAAACTCCCGAGTGAGTCGGAGTTTTTATACCAACTCGCTTTGTTAGAAGGCCATCCTGATA